>JBFRWQ010000398.1:0-6732 GCA_051439665.1 Microcystaceae cyanobacterium
CCTAAACTTTTTTCTGGTTTCTGTTATCAGACTATCTACCTCTGTGTCCTTGCTTCGTCCTCATAACGTCCCCACAACATCCTTTGACAAATTGCTGTTCCTCCTAAGTCTCAAAAAGTAATGACGCAACAGGGCGATTATTAAGGGAATAGAAAATCTATACTAGCTGACAAAGTTTGCTTTGAGCTATGTCCTGCACCTTTAACCAGCACGAAGACAAGCTTTCCCTCTCTTCCCTGACTTTTAGCATATTGGTTCATTGCTTTTACCCAAGCTTGCCCATTACTTATATGCTCTTTCCCTATTTTTACGCTAACAAGTTTTGCCTTTTGTCCAAAGTCCAATGCGTTTTAACGATCAATTAATTCAGGGCTAAAGCCCAACAACATCTGATACTAAATTAGTTTTATACAGCAATGTTTTTCATTCTAAATTCTTTATTCTTTATTCTCCCTACGATACCATGCCCTCACTAATTTAATTTCTTCATAAGAATATTGATCGCCTAATGCTTCTTTTAAAGGAGATAATGCTCCATCACCGACTCTTTGAATGACTTGATAAATTTCTTTTTGTTTTTGAGGTGCAATGAAATCACTAATTTTAATCGGTTGTTGTAGTTCAATTAATTCGGCTAAATGTCCATAAATCGTCGTCTCTTTTAATCCTCTTGTTTCGGCAATATCCTTAACTGAAAATCCTTGTTGATAGAGTTGTAAGGTCATTATTTGACTGGAGGAAGGTAAAGCAACCGGTAAAGCTTGTTCTTGGACAAAACTGCGAATTTCTGAGAGAAATTGAGCGCCATATTGTTCTAATTTATAGGTGGTTACCCCTGAAAGATTGCCCAATGCTTCTTGTGTTTGGGGTTTCATCTGTGCCATGACTTTTAAGGTAGAATCAGAAAAGATAACATAGGGTGCAATTTGATGTTGGTCAGCAATTTGTTTGCGTAACTGACGCAATCGATCAAATAATAATTCGGCTTCTGCTGCTTTGGGATTATAGTTTTCTGTTCTCGATTTATGATCAGAAACAGCAATTTTAACTTCCATTTTCTTGCGTAAAATTTCCCAACTTTTCTTATTTAATTTTAAAACAGAATAGCCATCGCTACTTTCATCTAGCAATCCTTGATACAGTAGGGAACGACCTAATAATCGCCATTCATCCACTGTTCTATCTCGACCAATTCCATAAGTAGAAAGTAGATGATGTCCATAATTTTCAATTTTTTTCTTCTTAGACCCACGCAAAACATCAATGATATAGGTCATGCCAAAGCGCTCTCGACAACGTGCCACACAAGAAAGAAATTTTTGCGCTTCAATTGTCCAATCTTCAACGGGCTTAGGCCGTAAACAGTTATCACAATTTTTACAATTTCCTTGAAAATTTTCACCAAAATATCTTAATAGAATAGTGCGACGACAGACATTGCCTTCTCCATAATTAATCATTTGTCGCAGTTGATTCCTAGCAATTTGCTGCTCATTCGGATTGCTTTTATTGTTAATAAGATATTCTATTTTCTTAACATCCCCAAATCCGAAAAAGAAGATACAATCAGCAGGCTCACCATCTCGCCCTGCTCGTCCTGATTCTTGATAGTAACTTTCTAAGTTTTTCGGCAAATCATAATGTACAACAAACCGAACATCTAACTTGTTAATTCCCATACCAAAAGCAACGGTAGCAACCATTACCTGTACATCATCCCTAATAAAACGAGTTTGATTTTGTTGCCGTTCTGCGCTAGTTAATCCAGCATGATAAGGTAAAGCAGCAATCCGATCATGTTGTAGCTTAAAAGCTAATTCGTCCACACTTTTACGACTAAAACAATAGACAATTCCTGAGCCTTTTTGACGACGAATATATTGAAGTAATTGATTATAACTGCGTTTTTCTTTGGGACGAACCTCATAATATAAATTAGGACGATTAAAACTAGAAACATGAACTCCTGGTTTTCTTAAGCCTAACTGCTCAATAATATCTTGCCTTACCCGTTTTGTGGCGGTTGCTGTTAAAGCAAACATGGGAACAGTGGAATAACGTTGTCGTAATTGTCGCAATTGACGGTATTCTGGACGAAAATCATGCCCCCACTCAGAAACACAGTGAGCTTCATCAATGGCAAAGCCAGAAATTCCTACTGTTTGCTCAATCTCACCTAAAAACTGACCAAACTGCTCACTTAATAATCTTTCTGGTGCAACGTATAGCAATTTAATTTTACCATTGAGAATTCCCTGTTGACGCGATCGCACATCTGTCATGGACAGGGTACTATTGAGGAAAGTTGCCCCAATGCCATTTTCTAACAACCCATCCACTTGATCTTGCATCAAAGCAATAAGAGGGGACACGACAATCATAACGCCCGATTTTAAAAGAGCAGGGAGTTGGAAGCAGAGAGACTTACCGCCTCCTGTGGGCATAATTACTAATAAATCCTGATTATTCAGCGCTTCTTCAATAACTTTTCTTTGTTTAGGGCGAAATTTATCATAGCCGAAATAGTGTTTTAAGGCAGCTTCTAGGGTTTCAAAGGGGGAGGAAACTTGACTAATCACGGTGCAGAGAATTCTTGAAGATTAAACCAGACTACCTTTAGCTTATCGTAATCTTGGATGAAAAGGGAGCATCTCAACATATAATATTGCTTGTAGGGTTGGCAAAACCTGACAAATCTTTGATATAGCTCTATTAGGGCTAAAGCGCTCACTACAAACTTCATTCTCATGCACCCAATTAGCTGTGTCAGTCCCGATTCCTCCGTATTTTCTCAGGTCAAATTGTTAAAAATAGAAAAAGTTAAGTAGATTCTTGCTTTAAAAATCCGTAATTGCACGAACACAAAGCTGATTTGTCATCGATATAATGGGTAAGTAGAAAGGCTATGCTTTGTAGAAATTCATTATGAATCCTGATCTGTGTTCTCAACCTAATTTAACTATTTCTGATCAACCTTCAGAAATCAGCTTACCAAAAACCAGCTTTTTACACAAAGTTCAAGCCGCTGTTGCTAGGCCAGAAATTAGTCAAGAGGTGATAGAATCTCATCATAAACTTCTGACGAAAATACAACAAATTGGTATCATTGCTCAAGCGATTGATAAAAAAGAGTTCAGAGAGCAGGAATTTATCCTTTTCAGTAACCTTAAAAATCATTTATTTAATGGAGTAGATGAGTATGAAGGACTTAATCGTAGTTTAAGGCTCTTTCGAGTGGCTATCGGCGGTCAAAATAGTTTTTTAACGATTGAACAAATTGAGTTGATTTATCGCAGTACAAGTCAACAAGAATTTTATGATCTTGTTTTTGAACTATTATCTCGGAATGTTAGCACTAGCTACTTTTATCAAAAAGTACATGAAAAATTTATAGAAGTTCTTCCTCAAATTAGAACTCGCAAAGGGAAAAAGGCTTTACACGCTTATATGCAAGCGCTAGATCAACTAGTCAAGCAAGATAAATTAGGCTTAAAATTATTATTTTTATTTAAAAAGCATCAACTAACAGACTATTCTATTTTAAAAACTGTATCTGATATTATCCTCGCTTTGCAATCAAATAATCTAAGAGATCTTAATTCCTTTATTCAAATGGTAAATATGTATTATCCTCTTTTTGAACAATTAGGAAAGATTATTGGTGTTCCTACAGCAAGATCCAATGCTAAAACCTATGCTTTAATGTTACAGTACTTAGCCCTTCGATATAAATACAAAAAAAGTTATATTCAATTTGACAAAATGATCAAAATCTTGAGAGATTGGCAACAAGCTTATCTAGCGATTCAAGATATTCGCCAGAAATATCCTGTTTTTAAGTATAAACAGCCCCCTGAATTTAAAACAAAACTACAGGGAACTGACGTTTATCAGTACTATAAATCCTACCTAATCTAAGAATTAAACTTACTCATAACCCCTCGCTTCAGTTGGGTTAACTGAGTTGACAACGTTGGCGTTTAGTATAAGCATAGTTTCAGGGCTGAACTATGCTTTTTTTTTGCCAGTAAATTATCTATTTAAACAAATTGAGACAATTATGGAATGGTTGACCATTATTTTAGCGGGACTCCTGACTACTTTAACCTCGACGGGTTTAGTCATTGATCAAGTTGTTGCTGGTAAGCTACGTAACCAAGTTCAGGATGTAGAAGTATTAGCAGTACGGGTAGATAATGTTCCCAGTCATCAAATTTTACAGGGAAAAGTCAATAAAGTAAGAATTGCTAGTCGTGGACTTGAGCCAATTGATAATATCAGAATTGATACCCTAGAAATTGAAACCGATCCTATTGCTATTGATTTAGACTCTGACTTTAACAATTTAACCGCAGTTCGCCAAGGGTTAGACAAACCCTTACAAGGGGGAATTCGCATAGGACTCAAAGAAGCGGATCTCAATTTAGCCCTGACATCTGATAATATTAAATCTCGCATACAAAGTACCATTGATCAATTACTTCCTGATGGATCTCCCTCCTTTAAAATTCAGGAAATTACCATCAATTTTTTAGAGGATCAACGTATAAAATGCCAAGTTTTCTTAAAACAAATTAATCAAAATGATCAAGAAGTAGGTTCACTCAATTTAGAAGTTATTACAGGAATAGAAGTGATAGAAGGGCGATCGCTTAAATTTGTCGATCCTCAAGTCAGCCTCAATAATCGTCAACTTTCCTCTCGTTTTCTCAGTCGTATCTTAAATGGTGTAAGTGAAAACTTTAGCCTCAAATCTCTAGAAAAACAGGGCGTTACCTTAAGAATTTTACGAAATAATCTTCAAGATGACCAGCTTAATCTTGCTCTGTTTTTTCGGATTGAGCCTCTTACTGATACCAAATCCGACTTATAAAATCCAGTTATAGGTATAGGGGGGAAGTGTGGGAAGTGTGGGGAGTGTGGGAAGTGTGGGAAGTGTGGGAAGTGTGGGAAGTGTGGGGAGAGGGGAATAATTGAAACCAGCAAACTGATAACTAGGGTATATAAACTGGATCTATAGCTCTACACCCGATCAGTGTTTGACAATCAAACATAGCTGCGATCCCTTTCATACTAGGGAAGATCATTCTTCATTCAACATTACTGCATTTAGCTATAGTATCAAGGATAAACAGAGCGCTCACTCTCCTGCCATACTTCAGAATTACTTATCAATAGTAATTAGATTAATCGGTATAAATTATAGTTCTATGGCTCACCTATCCCTAGTTTTCTTGTGTTATTGTTAGGTAAAAATTGGTGAGGTCAAGGTGTTTGGTATAACTTGCTACAAACATTAAAATAATGTAAAGAATATATAGTTACAAAGTCAAAACTTTTTTACGAAATGTAATGTTCGTTACAGCACGTCTCCCCTTCCTTCTATCTAAAAAATAGATTATATTAGTCATAGACCACTTATGACTCTAGGCATAAATTCCATGAGCGTTAGCACCTTACCCTCTCCCACCCCATCCGCTAATATCCTTTACTACTCCATCAACATTATCAAAGACGAAGTTCGTCAATTGGTGGAACGAGGAACTGTCAGCCGTCGTCAGCCCATTTATGTTCTTTGTCAACACATTCCCCCTCGTGAATGGGTTTATGTAGAATGCGAACTAGAAAGATGTGACTACCTACTTAGGGATCAAATTGGGGACTTAATCGCTGCTGAAGCGTGGGACAATGACTAAGCCGAATGGCTTGATCACAAGCAATTAACTCGACTCCACCCTACCGTAAGATCATTTTCATCTTCATCATAGCCTTAGTCATCTGACTAGGGCAAACCTTGTTATCTTAGAAATCTTAAGAAAAGCCTAAGTTTTGTGATAAACGTTACCATCGCAGTCAAAGATTGTAATAGTGGATACATTTCACCCTAACTGTTCAGAATGAAATCCTATCTACTTGATATACTTGAATTGATTTAGATGTTTATGGTACTAACTGCTATTGAATCTGCCCCTTCCCAACGGTATTCCCTTGACATCATTCAGGAAGAAGCCCGTCAACTACTACAAGCACAAAAAATTAGCCGTCATCAACCAATTTATATTCTTTGTCAGTATATCCCTGCCCGTGAGTGGGTTGGGGTTGAATCAGAATTAGCCCTAGCTGACTATTTATTGAGAGATTCCATTGGCGATTTAGTCAATAGCGAATCTTGGCATAACGATTAATCCTAGAATGTCTAAGGGCATAATCTCAGGATTTGCTCTTAGATTTCCTAGATTCAGTGAACAGTAACCAGTAACCAGTGACCAATTATACTAAATTTGCTTTATATACCTTATATATACCCCCAGTTATCATTGAGGGTATATAGCTAAACGCAGCAATTTTGAATGAAGAATGAAGAATGCTCTTCCCTACTATGAAAGGGATTGAGCTTTTTTGATTGTAAAACACCGATCGGGCGTAGAGCTATATATATCTTTCTCTTCTTCTCCCTCTCCACACACTTCCCACACTTCCCACACTTCCCACACTTCCCACACTACCCACACTTCCCACACTTCCCACACTTCCCACACTCCCCACACTCCCCACACTTCCCACACTTCCCACACACCCCACACTACCCAAACTCCCCACACATCCCACACTACCCACACAACCCACACACCCCACACAACCCACACTACCCACAATACCCACACACCCCACACACCCCCCAAAACACCCACTCCCCACACAACCCAAAAAAACAACACAAACACAAAAAAA
>JBFRWQ010000399.1:0-14054 GCA_051439665.1 Microcystaceae cyanobacterium
CCATATTCATGTAAATTACTAATCACCTTCTCTGAGGGAATTTTGAGACGAGAGGCAACGGCATCCATAATACGTTGGTTGGCTTGGTGCAGAATTAACCAATCAATATCTGTAGTGGTTAATTGGGCTTGAAATAAGGTTTTTTCGATTACTTCGGGAACTCTGGCCACAGCAAAACGATATACTTCCCGACCATTCATCGTAATCGGTTGAAATGTCCCTTGAGACGCATTCATTCCCTCTTTTAAAGGGGTTGGTTCTCCTTGATAGGCTAAATTCAAGCAATGATTAAGACTGCCATCACTGTACATTCCGTGGCTGAGGAGTTGGTTTTCTGGGGAGGCTTGACAAACCACTGCCCCTGCACCGTCACCAAATAAAACACAGGTTGTGCGATCTGACCAATCTACCCAACGAGATAGGACATCTCCCCCAATAACCACCACAGTTTGATAAGTCCCTGTGGCAATAAATTGGGACGCAGTAATAAGAGCAAAGATAAAACCAGAACAAGCTGCCGTTAAATCAAAGGCCACAGCCTTATTTGCCCCTAATTGATGCTGAATTCGCCCTGCTGTCCCAAATAAATCATCAGGGGTAGAAGTGGCTAGGATAATTAAATCCACATCTTGGGGAGAAACTTGAGCCATATCTAGGGCATTGGTGGCCGCTTTGACGGCTAAATCGGTTAATGCTCCTTGCCCTGAGCTAATATGTCGATTTTTAATCCCTGTTCTGCTAGATATCCAGTCATCTGAGGTCTCTACTAATTGACTGAGATCCTCATTGCTAAGGGAAGAAGCGGGCGCTGCAGAACCGCACCCTATAATTTTTAGCCCTGCACCGAATGCGTTCAAAATGTACTATCCTCTTGCTTGACAATTCTTTAACACCAAGATGGTTAATCTGAATTTTACGTCAAATCAGGACTCTTGGTTAAGCGCTTTAGATAAGTTGGCCACTTCCTTACCATGCTCCTCATTCGACCGTTGAATTCGCTCCAAAACTTTATTGTCAAAGGCTTCTTTCGCTAGACGAACCGCATTAAAAATGGTAGGCGCTTGAGAACTACCGTGACTGATAATACAAATGCCATCAACCCCAAATAATAATGCGCCACCATGCTCTGCATAATCAATCCGTTGTTTAATCCGTTTTAAGTTCGGTTTTAGTAAAGCTGACCCGATTTTTCCATTCAGTCCTCTGGGAAGTTCTTCTAAGGTGATTTGTAGTAAAACAGAGCCAACTGATTCAGCAAATTTGAGCAGAATATTACCAACAAAGCCATCACAGACCACCACATCGAAGTCACCTGACATAACATCCCGACCTTCAGCATTACCTACAAAAGGAATATTCGGATTATTTTCGAGGAGTTCGTGGGTTTTCAGGGCTAATTCGTTACCTTTTGATGGTTCTTCCCCAATATTAAGCAGTCCGACCTTGGGTTCTTCTACCCCAATGACATATTTACTATAAACTGTCCCCATGAGGGCAAATTGTTCTAAATATTTGGGCTTACTATCTACATTTGCCCCCACATCCAAAACAATGACCGATTTTCCCGCAAGAAGGGTCGGAAAAACTGCACCAATCGCAGGTCGATCAATGCCTGGTAAGCGCCCCAGTCTGAGTAAAGCTGCTGCCATCGCTGCACCAGAGTGGCCAGCAGATACGACGGCATCCGCTTGTCCTTTCTTGACCAAATTCATCGCCACATTGATGGATGCTTTGGGTTTACGACGTAGTGCAGTCAGGGGTTCTTCGTGCATATCGATCAACCCCTCAGATTCAACAACAGTGAGATTTTGGGGGTGAGAGTGGTTAGTTAAGTAAGCGTCTAGGGGAGTGCGATCGCCCACTAAGAGAATTTCCACATCTAGTTCTTCGCAGGCGCGGATCGTTCCTGCAATAATTTCTTGGGGAGCGTGGTCTCCTCCCATAGCGTCCACTGCAATTCGTGCGCGGGTTGATGCCATTGAATTTCGGTAATAGAAGCCTACAAAATTTTAGCAGATATGCTGACCCATTTCTGACTCAGTTGATCTGAAGTCATGACAAAAGCAGAGGATCTGCTTAAAGGTCAAAAAGCAGTTAATTTCTACTCTACTCTCTAAGGTTACGACAGGCTGTGAAGAGAATCAAGCTTTGGGTTGGGGTGGATTGGGAGCGCTTGAGCATAAGATTTATTTAATTTTCTTAACATCTCATCAGATGAGTTTGACCAAAATTTGGGGAACACTAGGTAAATATGGGTTCAGAGTTTTTGAGCATCTCTTCAGATTCCACTTGCTTTTTCTGGTAACTCATAGCAACTAACGCCATCAATATTCAGCCCTTGTTCATTTAGCTCAACGTTACATAATTAGGTCTTAAAAATGAGTCAACATTCTAACAAAGATAATTCTTTTAACTGGGGTAAATTCTTTTTGATCCTATTTTCCTTGGGGGCTGTTCTGGCTGCGATAGCAGTACTACAAAGGGGAAGATCAGGCTCATATTCCGCCCTTCAATCTCGGACAACAATCGGCGATCATTCTTCTGCTCAAAAACTATTAGCCCCTTCTCTGTCTCTTGATCTTGCTCAAGAAGAATTACCACCCTCTTTTAATACTGAAGAATATAATCAAATTAATGAACAACCGTTTCAATCGGTTAAATTGCGTCCCCTTTCTACCTTTAGTATTGATGTAGATACTGCTTCTTATAGTAATATCCGTCGCTTTATCAATATGGGACAATGGCCGCCTGAAGATGCTGTTCGTATTGAGGAGATGATTAACTATTTTACCTATGATTATCCTGCTCCTGTTAATAATATCCCCTTTTCAGTGACCACAGAAGTCTCCCAAGCCCCTTGGCAACCTAAACATCAATTAGTGTTAGTTGGGGTTCAAGGAAAATCTATTCCTCAAGAACAGTTACCCCCAAGTAACCTAGTTTTCTTGCTAGATGTTTCTGGTTCAATGAGTTATTATAATAAACTTCCTCTGTTAAAGTCAGCTTTTAAGCTATTAGTCTCACAATTAGATGAAAAAGACACCATCTCTATTGTGGTTTATGCTGGGTCAGCAGGCGTTGTTTTACCCCCTACGCCAGGGGATCAAAAAGAGAAAATTATAGCTGCTTTGGAAAAGTTACAAGCGGGTGGATCAACCGCAGGAGGAGAAGGCATTAAATTAGCTTATCAACTCGCCCAAACCTTTTATCTAGAGTCGGGCAATAACCGAGTTATTTTAGCAACAGATGGGGATTTTAATGTGGGAACATCTAGTGAAGGAGAATTAGTTAATTCAATTGAACAGTATCGCAATGATAATATCTTTTTGACTGTTTTGGGCTTTGGCATGGGTAATTATAAAGACAATAAAATGGAACAGTTAGCCAATAAGGGAAATGGAAATTATGCCTATATTGACAATTTACCAGAAGCAAGAAAGGTATTAGTCAGTGAAATGGGTGGCACCTTAGTGACTATTGCTAAAGATGTTAAGATTCAAGTTGAATTTAATCCTGCAAAAGTACAAGCTTATCGTTTAATTGGTTATGAAAATCGGCGCTTAAATGATCAAGATTTTAATGATGATCAAAAAGATGCAGGGGAACTAGGGGCAGGTCATTCGGTGACGGCTTTGTATGAAGTCATTCCAGTTGGTGTGAAGAGTGAATTTTCCGAGCCTAATATTGATTCATTACGGTATCAAGATGAGCAAATGGAAGTCAAGGATTCCTTTAATGATGAATTAATGTTAGTCAAGTTACGGTATAAATTGCCGAAAGGAACAGAGTCTCAACTGATCTCACAGCCAATTTTAGCGAGTGATATAAACCTTAATAATGCGTCAAATAATCTCAAATTTGCGGCGGCGGTGGCTGAATTTGGGATGCTATTACGAGGTTCAGATTATGCAGGTGACTCTAATTTTAACCAAGTTTTAGAACTGGCGCAATCTTCTCAAGGGGAAGATAAACAAGGCTATCGACGAGACTTTATCAAGTTAGTAGAATTAAGCCAACCTTTGTCTAATCAACAGAGATAGTTATTTCATTGCTCAGTAATCATTTCCAAACGTCTGTCTAAAGCTTTTGGCTTGACATAAAGTATAACTTTGGTAAAAGAGTGAGCAAGAGCCTCACATTTCTGATAAGCTGATCATAGCTTTAAGACTGACTTTAGCTATTTGGAAAAGGCTGAAGCCAGATTGCTGATAACTGATCACTGAATAACTGAAATGACTACCCATTTTATTACTGCCGAAATTGATCTCACTCAAGATCCCTTAACCATTCAACAAACCATCGAACAAGAATTGCAAAGTAAGGGGACACCTTTACGTTGGGCAATGACTAAAGTAGATACCAAAGAGAAGAAAGGTTACATCGAAGGAATTGTCACCACTAATTCATAGGCTATGTCCGAAAAATCATCGGGATATGGGATTAAAATTGGCACAACCGCTATTATTTGGGGGTTTTCTACGGGAATGTTTGCCATCTGCATTCCTCTTGTCCCTCTCACCCATAGCGGTATCATATTACCCCTTGCCATCATTGTGGGGGCAACAGTTAGTACTGTTGTTGTTTGGTTAATGTCTTGAGTTAAGTGATTCTGCGGTGTATTAATTTAAGGTGGTTTAAACTACATATCAATCAATTTATATTCTGCTTCCTGCTTCCAATTCTGCGATCACTTTGTCAATTTGAGTTAAACAAGCATTTAGACTCATTTTTTTGACTCTTACAAGATAATCCTTGAAAAATAGGGTGAATATCGGTAAAACAGACAGTAAGTTTCTAGCATTTCCAGAGAAATAGATGATTTTTTGTTAAACAAAAAACCTAAAGCATTGTGAATGTCTTGAACATCAGAATCAGGTAGCTGAGAATCAATGAATAATCTTTCTTTTATGGTTAAATCTGGAATATTAACGGATTTAGGAGACTGCCAGTTGGTATTAGCTAATGGCCAATCATTATTAATTGTAGTCGTTTGGAAAAATTGTTCAATGTCAGCATTGTTAAGCAAAATCCCTGTTAATGTCATCATTTGTTGCCCATCAGCATAAGAAAAAGCAGTTAAGGGTTGAAAATTCAACTCTTTTTCTCCTTCTAAGATCAAATTCTTAGCGTACTGTAAAATCAACAAAATGGCCTTGGAAAACTGCTTAAATTGCATCATTTCTTGAGTTATATTAGCAGAAGGAAGTAGATCACCTAATCTGTTTTGAAGTTTTTCTAATCTGAGTCTTGTTATTTCGTCAGATCCCATTTCTGGTTTCCCTTGTAAATAAGCAGATGGATTTGCATTTAAGGTGATTTTCAAAATATCTAGCGCTTCTAGTTTACTAATCACTGCCTGAAATTCTTCAACCTGACTTCTCAATTCGCCTGGTTTGACATAATCTAGCCAGATAATTGTAGGTTGCTTTCTTGAAAAATCATTGATGAAATCAGAACTCTTCATTTGTTGACAATCAATACAACTATAAGGAAGATTAAACTTTTGTCTTTTAAATGTTTCCTTATCTTGTTCAAGAGAAATCATCGAGTTAATGCCAAATTGAGAATGTATATATTTAAAATCTTCCAGTGAATGTCCACCAAAGCCAATATATTGATATTGATCAATAGGAGAAAATCTATTAATCTTACCCAGCAACTCGATGAAAGCATATCGATCAATTGCTTTATTAGGTCTTAGATGATATGGAATAGATGTACCGCTCATTCTTTTGCTTGTTTTAAAATTTGCTCAAAGCATTCATTACCAATACTAGAAGAATCACGCTCTGTATCTTCAAATAAATATTCGGATACAATTTCAATATCCTCCACTGGCTTAGTAAATTTTATCACTTTTTCTTCAATCATTGAACCATTATTCTCTGAGGGGGGCATAGGTAAAGGAGGTTTATACTTTTTCTCATTACTTCTATTTCTAACTCTAGTCCAACTATCAGATGGAACTTGTTGAAAAACTTCTGTTGGAGAAACTGATGTTGCTTGTTGACTTCTTTCTTTTTCTTTCGGAAGATTTCTTTTCCACTTATTTGTATAAGCTGTAAAAAGCTTTAACCCTTCTCTCATATAGTTTTTAACTTCTAAATAAATATCAGATGAGGTATCAAGTCCTCTTTTAGTCGTCGTAATTGGTAATTTTCTTGGATCTCGACTACGAAAATGAACAATTCCTGAAATGGCAATAAATTGGGGGTGATAACTAGGAACAGTTGCTTCTCCCCACCCCGTTAGTCGTGTTTTATCACAATAGACAACTACTCTATCATTGCAAACAATTGTCCATCCTGCATTTTCTTTACTTCTTCTTTTACCTTCCATTTCGTCTTCAACTTCATCCTCACTAGCTGTGCTTCTATAAAAACCAACAGCTAACTGAACTTCAATTCCATCTCGTTCTAATTGATAGAGATAAGGAGCAATAGCGGGTTTATTAGTTCCATTAACCTCTGATTCTTCCCATAAAAGCTTCAATTCTTCTGGTTTGACTGTACTATCATTAACTGTGATTTTAAATCCTTTGTGAAGAATAAAGCTATAATGCTGTGAAATCTTGTTAACTAAAGAATTTAAGAGAGGGGAATTTTCGCTAGAAAATTGTTCAGAAATGCTCTGGTAGAGTTCAGTTACTTTGATAGATGTGCCCTTTTCTTTTTCAGACTCTTCTAATCTTTCAAAAGATAAATCCCAAGTTTGATCATCTGTTAGCCAATCAGGGGCAATTTTGACTTTAAAGTGATTGGTTGCTGTTTGAGAAATCACTTCAGATGATTTTCCCATTTTAAAAATGGCTCTTTTCATCCCAATACCATAAGTTCCAATGGTATAAAGATTATTATCATCAGTCACACCCGTTGGTCGTCCCATGCGAAAAGCATAGTTTTGAGCAATTTCTAGTGGTATTCCACCACAATTATCTTCTATGTGAAAAGAATCCTCTGCTAAAGTTATTCTTGCCCAAAACCCCTCATAAGGTTGCTCTGAATCTAATTCTTGATCTTTAGTAATGCGTTGTATCCCGTCAACACAATTATCTAGAAGATCAAGGATAGCATCTTCAAGTTCAATATCTCTAGTGAGCATTTCTACAAAAAAACGCTTCGTTGGAGATGCAGTAATGATATTTGCCGATTGAGGGGTCATGTTTGTGTTTACTTTTAACATCTACTTTATCTAAGATGAAATGGTTAAAACCGTATCACAAAATCCTCTTGAGAATTACTATGATCATATTAACACTGAGGCTGAAAAGGTGACACACCCTCAGCCAAAAAGTTGATGGAATAGAGATTGTGGGGAGTGTGGGGAGAATGAATACCTCCCTATCTTCCCCCTCTTCCCCCTTTCTGTCTGAACAGATAACCAACAAACCAAACAATATTGCCAACCATCCTTCTTAACATATCCTTACGTTTTTGTATCCAATTTTCCTATCCATAGGATAATGAGTAGGTAAGCCGATTCGACTCGAAACATCACTGAATACCTCTAACACATTGGACAAAGGAGAGAAGCTTGGTTAACACAACAGTTTTAAAAACCAGTAAATCGGAAGAAATCTTTACTGCTGCCCAGAAATTAATGCCAGGAGGGGTTAGCTCCCCAGTACGTGCCTTTAAATCAGTTGGTGGTCAACCAATTGTTTTTGATCATGTCAAAGGTGCTTATATTTGGGATGTAGATGGCAACCAATACATTGATTATGTGGGAACCTGGGGACCTGCTATCTGCGGCCATGCTCATCCAGAAGTGATTACAGCGCTTCATCAAGCCTTAGATCAAGGAACAAGCTTTGGTGCGCCCTCGTTACAGGAGAATATACTCGCAGAAATGGTCATTGATGCCGTTCCTAGCATCGAAATGGTCAGATTTGTTAATTCAGGAACAGAAGCCTGTATGTCTGTCCTGCGCTTAATGCGTGCTTTTACAGGAAGAGAGAAAATTATTAAATTTGAAGGATGCTACCACGGTCATGCTGATATGTTCTTGGTTAAGGCTGGCTCTGGTGTGGCAACATTAGGACTCCCTGACTCTCCTGGTGTGCCAAAAAGTACAACCACTAGCACCTTAACAGCGCCTTATAACGATTTAGAAGCGGTTAAAGCGCTATTTGCTGAAAATCCAGATCAGATTGCAGGGGTTATACTAGAACCTGTGGTGGGTAATTCGGGCTTTATTGTGCCAGATGCAGGATTCTTAGAAGGCTTACGGGAAATAACTAAGGAATATGGTGCATTATTGGTCTTTGATGAAGTAATGACAGGTTTTCGTATTTCCTATGGTGGCGCACAAGCTAAGTTTGGTGTCACCCCTGATTTGACGACTTTGGGTAAAGTTATTGGGGGTGGCCTACCTGTGGGCGCTTATGGTGGCCGTAAGGATATTATGTCAATGGTTGCACCTGCAGGTCCGATGTATCAAGCAGGAACATTATCAGGTAATCCTTTGGCTATGACAGCAGGGATTAAAACCCTAGAATTACTGCAAAAACCGGGGGTTTATGATGCGTTAGGCCAAATCACCACCAAATTAATCAATGGTTTATTGCAAGTGGCCAAAGACACAGGCCATGATGTTGTTGGTGGTAGTGTGAGCGCTATGTTTGGGATGTTCTTTACCGAAAAACCCGTTCATAATTATGAAGAGGCCAAAACATCTGATTTAACCAAGTTTGGGCGCTTTCATCGAGGAATGTTAGAGAAAGGGATTTATCTTGCTCCTTCTCAATTTGAAGCTGGTTTCACCTCCTTAGCACATACTGAGGAAGATATTCAACGGACGATTGAAGCAGCACGGGAAGTCTTAAGCAGTTTATAGACAAAATTGATTCTTGTAATGGTGTAGGGTGGGCTTTGCCCACCTTTTTTACGCTCAAAAAATCACTTTTTACGCCAAATTTGCTATAATTACGAAAATTAGTTCACTTTAATTAATTATGATCGAAAAATTAAAAATAAGCAATGCTCAAGCAGACTTAACAAACCTAGTTAAATCAGTGACTGAAGACAACAAAATTTATGCCATTGAGAATAACGAAGATTCTGTGATTCTGATTTCACAAAAAAGTTATGAAAGTTTACAAGAAACGATTGAATTATTATCTATTCCTGATTTAAGAGAAAGTTTACAACGATCTTTAGATCAAATTACTGAGAATGAAACTTATTCCTTAGATGAAGTCTTGGGAGATATTGATTAATGGAGTATGAAGTTAAATTTACCAAGGAAGCTAAAAAAGATGTTGATAAATTAACACCTAAACTCAAGAAAAAACTTAAAAAAACTATCAAAAATATAATTGGTGTTTCCCCTTATAGCGGGAAAAAGTTAGTGGGATATTTAACAGGATTTTATTCAGTTCGCTTAAGTTATCAAGACAGAATACTTTATACAATTAATGTTATAATCTTAATCATGGCTCAATCCATAAGCTGAAGAATATGATACAAACTTCTACTGCTCCTATCACCCTAGAACAATTTCTCAAATTATCTGAAACAAAACCTGCCAGTGAATACATTGATGGAAAAATTATTCAAAAACCAATGCCACAAGGAAAACATAGCACTATCCAAGGTGAACTGACTCCTGCAATTAATACCGTCTTAAAACCGCAAAAAATAGCCCGTGCTTTTCCAGAGTTGCGTTGTACTTTTGGCGGTCGTTCTATTGTCCCTGACATTGCCGTCTTTACTTGGAATCATATTCCTAGAGATAATAAAGGGCAAATTGCCAATACTTTCTCTCTTGCACCTGATTGGACAATTGAAATCTTATCCCCTAACCAAAATCAAACTAAAGTTATCAAAAATATTTTACACTGCTTAAAATATGGAACACAAATAGGATGGTTAATTGATCCTGATGAACTAGCTATTTTTGTCTATCATTCTCAACAAGAAGTCCAAATATTCGACGAAGTGAACCAAGTCATTACTGTTCCAGACTTTGCTCAAAATCTAACCTTAACCGTCCAAGATATCCTAACGTGGTTATTAGATTAATTGGGCAGAATCAATATTTCCCCTCCCTCTTCCCCCTCTCTATGCCAATAGATATCAACAAACCGAATAGTATTGCATTTGGTAACTGATCACTTCTATAGAGCAAACGATCTATCTAGGGCAACGATCCACATTGCACCTAATCTGATAATATCTTAGAGAAACGTTAAAAAATGTTACGAAGTCAGTCTTATAAATGAAACTATTAATTGTTGGGGCCACCGGAACACTGGGGCGACAAATCGCCCGTCACGCCTTAGATAAAGGACATGAGGTACGTTGCTTAGTTAGAAGTCTATCTAGAGCCTCTTTTTTAAGGGAATGGGGCGCAGAATTACGACCAGGAAACATCTGTCGTCCTGAAACCCTACCCCCTGCTTTAGAAGGGGTAGATGCAGTCATTGATGCAGCCTCAGCCCGTCCCACAGACTCTACTAAAGAGGTAGATTGGAAGGGAAAAAATAACTTAATTAAAGCCACCCAAGAAGCAGGGGTACAACGGTATATTTTCTTATCGATTTTAGATGCAGAAAAACATCCCACTGTGCCTTTGATGGAGATCAAGCGCTGTACCGAAGCTTACTTAGCAGAATCTGGCTTAAAATACACCATTTTACGTCCCTGTGGTTTTATGCAGGGACTGATTAATCAATATGCTGTCCCTATTTTAGATAGTGAGTCAGTTTGGATCACGGGGCAAAGTACGCCAATTGCCTACATGGATACCCAAGACGTGGCTAAATTTGCCGTTCGTGCGTTAGAAGTCCCTGACACCGAAAAACAAAGTTATCCTGTGGTGGGAACTAAAGCGTGGAGTTCAGAAGATATTATTACCCTTTGTCAGAAAATGTCGGAGAGAGAGGCAAAAATAGCCCGTATTCCCTTGGGAGCATTACGGCTATTGCAAAATGTCACTCGCTTTTTCCAGTGGACTTATAATATTTCCGAGCGCCTTGCTTTTGCTGAAGTATTAGCCAGTGGCCAGGCAATGACAGCAGAGATGGAAGAGGTTTATCAAACCTTTGGCCTTGATCCCAAGGAGACAACTACTTTAGAATCCTATCTACAAGAATATTTTAATCGCATTCTTAAAAAACTTAAGGAACTGGACTACGAGAAACAACAATCTCGCAAGCAAAGCTTCTTCAAGTAATTTAATACCAAGTTCACTTTAAATCATAGGATACTTTGATCAATGCCCAAGGTCGGCATTATATACAACGATATTAAGCCCATTGCTTGCCAAGTTGCCCAAGATTTACAAGGTAAATTAGAAATGCGTGGCTGGCAAGTGGTCATGGAAACAGGGACAGGGGGGTTATTAGGTTACTCCGAGGAAGAAGCCCCCATCTGTCACACGCCCATTGAACAATTAGTTCCCCCTAATTTTGATAAAAATATGGCGTTTGCCATTGTCTTAGGGGGAGACGGAACTGTTTTGTCTGCTTCTCGTCAGCTTGCGCCCTGCGGCATTCCTTTATTAACCGTTAATACGGGACACATGGGCTTTCTGACAGAGATTTACTTGAATCAGTTACCCCAAGCGCTGGACAAGGTACTCAAAGGAGACTACCAAATCGAAGAGCGTACCATGTTGACGGTGCAGCTATTTCGGGAGGAAAGGGTTCTCTGGGAAGCTTTATCTCTGAACGAAATGGTGGTACACCGTGAACCCTTAACCAGTATGTGTCATTTTGAAATTCAAATTGGCCGTCATGCGGCGGTGGATATTGCGGCCGATGGGGTGATTATTTCTACCCCCACTGGTTCAACGGCCTATTCCCTCAGTGCAGGGGGACCAGTGGTGACACCTGATGTTCCTGTTTTACAGTTAGCCCCTATTTGTCCCCATTCTTTGGCTTCGAGAGCGCTGGTGTTCTCAGAAACGGAACGGGTTCACGTTTATCCTGCTACCCCTAATCGTATGGTAATGGTGGTGGATGGTAACGGGGGCTGTTATGTCATGCCCGATGACCATATTCAGATTGAAAAATCTCCCTATCCTGCTCGTTTTATTCGCTTACACTCTCCTGAATTCTTCCGAATTTTGCGGGAAAAATTGGGTTGGGGACTGCCTCATATTGCGAAACCAACTTCGGTAGAGTTACCTTGAGGGAGGTGTGGGGAGAATAAATACCTATATCCCCCCTCTCCTTTCTTAGCTTACTGATTGAGTAATTTTTCAACTAATTGGTTAGTAAGCTTAGGATCTGCTCGTCCACTTGTCTTTTTCATGGTTTGTCCCACGAAAAATCCTTTTAATTTGGTTTTACCCCCTTTATATTTTTCGACTTCTTTGGGGTTAGCGCTAAGAACTTCAGCAATTATTTTTTCTAATTCTCCCACATCAGACATTTGGGTCATTCCTTTCTTTTCTACCAGTTTTTTGGGAGATCCTCCTTTTTCTAATAGTTCAGGGAGAATTTCCTTGGCAATTTTCCCACTAATTGTTCCCTTATCGATTAAATCAACCAATTCACCTAAATCATCTGCTTTTAGCGGTAAGGTGGTCACAGAAAGATCAGGGTTACTATTGAGATAGGCTGCAATATCCTGTGTCACCCAGTTGGCTACCAATTTGGGACTCGCACCATCTGCGATCGCTGTTTCAAAATATTCTGCCACATCCCGATCATCAGTTAACACTCTGGCATCATAGGGAGATAATGCTAAGTCTGATTGATAGCGGTGACGTTTTTCGGCAGAAAGTTCTGGTAATTGAACTTTAAAGGCTTCTAATTGGTCTTGGGTAATTTCTAAGGGGGGTAAATCAGGTTCAGGGAAGTAACGATAATCACTCGATCCTTCCTTACTGCGCATACTCACGGTAATTTGTTTATTTTCATCCCAAAGACGGGTTTCTTGCGAGATTTTCTCCCCATTTTCAATGGCTTCTGTTTGTCGTTCTATTTCATATTCAATCGCTTTTTGAATAGCGCTGAAGGAGTTCATATTTTTGATTTCTACCTTTGTTCCAAATTCTTTTTGGCCGACAGGTCGTACTGAGATATTAACATCACATCGCAATGAACCTTCCTGCATATTGCCATCACTAATGCCTAAATATCGTACCATACGGCGCAATTCTTGGGCATATTCCGCCGCTTCCTGTCCACTACGTAGATCGGGTTCAGAGACAATTTCCAACAGAGGAACACCTGTTCGATTAAAATCAACTAGGGAATGGGTTGATCCCGCTAGGCGATCGCTTCCTGCGTGAACCAGCTTTCCTGCATCTTCTTCCATGTGTAAACGGGTGATCCCGATGGTTTTCTGAGTGATTTCTGAGGTTTTGGGATCAACTAATTCAATTTCCAATTTTCCGTGTTCCACAATGGGCAGATCGAACTGGGAAATTTGGTAATTTTTGGGCAGATCAGGATAGAAATATTGTTTTCTGTCAAATTTACTATATTCTGCTATTTTACCATTAATGGCTAATCCTAACTTCACGGCAGATGCCACAACTTCTTGATTTAATACGGGTAAAACACCTGGATAGCCCAAACAGATCGGACAGACGTTTGTATTCGGTGGACTGTCAAATGAGGTGGAACAGTTACAAAAGATTTTACTAGCAGTATTAAGTTGACAATGAGTTTCAAGGCCAATTACGGCTTCATATTGGGTAGTCATAGAAGAATTTGTAAGTTAGGCAAGGGTCGATCCCTATTTTAACCTGAGTTCGCATTGGGAGGAGTTGAGGGTAGTGGGGAGAGAGGGGAGAGAGGGGAGAGAGGGGAGCGGGGGAAGAGAGGGGAGAAGTATTAATTCCTTTCCATACTGAATTCTGACTCAAATCTTTATACTCTTACTCAAATCTTCACTGAATAGTGAACTCTGTAAACAATTTGGCTTGTTCTAAGACTAACTCTGTCGCTAAAGCTTGCATATCAGGGGGATAACCATATTGACGTAAAAGGCGTTTAACCATTACTTTCATTCTTGCTCTGACATTTTCTTTGAGATTCCAGTCAATACTAGCATTTTCTCTGATTCTTTTCACTAAAACAATAGCCAGTTCTCGTAACT
>JBFRWQ010000400.1:0-5383 GCA_051439665.1 Microcystaceae cyanobacterium
AGAGTGGGTCCTGTCAGGGGGGTTGGGGAATTGGTATTTCAGCGACTTCTCCCCATCCCAAGGAAGCATGGGAAGTGATTCAGTTTATGGTATCTGAGGATGTGGAACGAGATTTTATTTTAAGAACAGGTAAAGTTCCTTCTTTAAATTCTCTTTTTACTGACCCTCAAATTGTGGCGAAATATCCCCATTATCCTGAATTGTTTGAAATTAGTAAACAGGCGACCCTACGCCCTCCTATTGCCCAATATGCTCAAGTATCGGATATTCTGCAACGTTATCTCAGCGCTGCTTTTACTGAGACTATGACACCGACTGAGGCGATGGAAGCTGCAGCTAAGGAAACTCGTGCTTTATTGGGTAAAAATTGATGGTTTGTGCTAGACAAGAGGCGCTTGAGGGTGAGATTGTCAAAAGCTTGTAGTATTTCTGTACAAAAAGGTCAGGACACTTGCGATCTCTGAAAGCCTTGGACAGCTTACTCGAAGCCTCCTGCCTCCTGCCCCCTGCCTTGTGCGTAGCGCTATAAGCCCTTTAGGGCGGCGAGTAGGGCTAAAGCCCTCACTACGAACTTAAAGTTTGAGGTTAGCTAAATAGTAACTGACATAGGTAAACTGCACTAAAAATTCCTACTACATCAGCTATTAAACCTGCAATTAACGCATAACGAATCTTTTTAATTCCTACTGAACCAAAATAAACTGCTAAAACATAAAATGTGGTTTCTGTTGAGCCAAACATGGTGGCAGCGATTTTAGAGATAATTGAATCGGGTCCATATTTTTCGACTAAATCAGCTAATAAACCATAAGATCCCCCCCCAGAAAGGGGACGCATCAGCGCTAGTAAAATGTTTTCAGGGGGGAAATTAATCAGTTTTAAAATAGGAGATAATACATTTAATAAAAGATCCAACATTCCCGAAGCCCGAAACATACCAATGGCTACCAACATTGCCACTAAGAAGGGAATAATGCGAACCGCAATGGTAAATCCCTCTGTCGCTCCTTCTACAAATACTTCATACACTTTAACCCGTTTGACCAATAAGCCATAACAGGGAATACCACATAAGAGCAGGGGAATCACATATTTTGCCCCTGTATTGAAAATATCGGCAATTGATTCAATCATTAGGACTTGTTTCCTCTGTTTTAAACTCAAAGCGCTGCATTTTCGAGAGTATTTTGACTGCCGTAATTCCAGCGATGGTAGAAAGACTGGTGGCTAAAATGGTAGATAGAAAAATTTGACTAGATGCCACACCCATTAAAGCCACTACCGTAGCTGGTAAAATTAACTGTACACTTGAGGTGTTAATTGCTAAGAACATACACATAGCATCAGTTGCTGTGTCTTCTGTGGGATTTAGTTCCTGTAACTCCTGCATCGCCTTTAATCCTAGTGGAGTGGCTGCATTTCCTAACCCTAAAACATTGGCAGACATATTTAGCACAATTGATCCTATGGCTGGATGATCTGGGGGAATCTCTGGAAAGAGTTTAAGGGTGATAGGGCGAACAATTTGAGCAATGAGTTCAACTAAGCCAGAGGCTTCAGCAATTTTCATGATACCGAGCCAAAGCGCCATGATACCAATTAATCCAATCGCTAATTCTACGGCAGTTTCAGCGCTGTTAATGGCAGCTTCAGTCACTTGATCAATTTTCCCTGTTACACTACCTGCGACTACGGATAAAAGAATAATGGCAAACCAGATATAATTGAGCATTTTTAATTATGTAAATCGTCCTAAGTTGACGTTCTTAACTGAAATTTAGTTTCCCAAAGAATTGACAAAATCAGAGAATATATGTGAGGATGATCACAGGGAAGGAGTTATTAATCTCACCATCTAACTGTTTTTGTGAAGAAATGTAAAAAGCGATTTTATAGTCTTTTAACCTTGTATAACCCTTATCCAGCAAGGGATTGACTATGTTAAGCTTGTGTAAAGTTCTTAATGGACACTTAAGTGGTGATGCGTGTTTACCCTATTTGTTAATGGGAATATTAAATCAAAAGTTCCCAATTTTCTCGGTTTCTGAATTCTGATTCCCAGACTATTATTAAGGGTATAGATAGAAATTACTTAAAGGATCATTGTCATGAAATTCACTACTGCTTTAGCCATCACTGCTTTACTCGTTAGCGCTAACTTGGGACTCGTTAATAGGGCTAGTGCCGAAAATATAGCTAATGCCGAAGAAACACCACAAGAGTCTGCTAGGGAACAAATTGAGAGTACGATTCAACCTCAAGAATGTTCTCCTTTCGGTTGTTAATAGTGCTTTGATAATATAAGCTCCATTGACCTAGAAAGAAGTTTTTATTAATAAACATAAACTACATAATAAACAGCAGTGATTAAAGACACTATAATAGAGTCGTCCTCAAGCTTCTACCGCCAAGATGTTCCATTGGTTAACTTATCGCAGCCTACTTGTTTTTAGTTGTTCCCTTTTCAGTAGTCCAGTCTTAGCGCAAATTACATCAGACGGATCATTATCTATTCCCACTGTTGTCAATACTGATAATAATTTAGATTTTACAATCATCAACGGTACTCAAGTTGGCTCTAATTTATATCATAGTTTTCAGGAGCTTTCCATCCCCACAGGAGGCTCTGCTACTTTTCAGAATACTGGGAGTATTGTCAATATTTTTAGTCGGGTAACGGGTCAAAATATCTCAAATATTGATGGTTTAATCGAAACATATAGTAATGCCAGTCTTTTCCTCCTTAATCCCAATGGCATCATTTTCGGTAATAATGCTAGGCTTAATATTGGAGGATCATTTATCGCCACAACAGCAGAAAGTATAATATTCCAAGATGGAAAGATATTCAGTAGCCTCAATCATCAATCTTCTCTTTTACTATCAATTAATCAGCCAATTGGCTTGCAATTTGGCCAACAAGCACAACCTATACAAGTCCAAACCCTAGTTGATCAATTAGTGCTTAAACCGCAAAATACCCTAGCTTTATTGGGAGGAGATATTACCATTATTGGCAGTTCCTTCTCTTCTGTATTCTCTCGCCATCTTGCAGCACCAGCAGGAAGACTTGAATTAGGAAGTGTTGAATCTGGTAGTTTTGTGACTTTAAACCCAACAGCCACTGGATGGCAATTGAGCTATGAACAAGTGGGGCAATTTCGAGAGATAAGTATTTCTGACCTAGCCATACTTAGTACATCAGACTTAGGCGTAATAGAAGGAGAACCAGAACAGGGTGGAGGTAGTATTGAATTAACAGGGAAAAATATAACGTTGTCAAATGGAGCAGAATTGTTCAATTTTACACTTGGGGAGCAAGCAGCAGGAGATATTACTGTTAATGCGTCTGATAGATTTACCCTTAAAGGGTTTCAAGCGGGACTTTCTAGTGGAATATTTACGATAACCGCAGGAAATGGTGATGCAGGTAATATAAAAGTTAATACTCGCTCCCTAATCATAGAAGATGGGGCTGGGATCACTTCTCAAGCTTTTCCAGACATCTTTGATTCAGACTTTTCTCTTGTCGGGAATAGTGGTAATATTACAATCAACGCTATAGAATCGATAGAGATTAGGGGAAGTAACCTAGAAGTAGGTAGTAGCGGAATTGGAGTAGAAACTCGTATTGCAGGGAACGCAGGAAGTATTGATATTACGACTAAAAGATTAACTATTCTAGATGGAGCAGATATTGCTGCCTCAACTTTTCCTTCAACAGATGCACGCACAGAAGGATTAGTCAATGAAGGACAAGGGGGAGAAATTAATATTACAGCGACGGAATCTATCAATATTCAAGGAACGGGACAATTGTTAGAAAGGACAGTAATTGTCGATAATGACGGAAATGTCATAGACGAAATAGAAGTCATCACAACCATCTCTAGCCGCATTATTGCCGAAACCCAAGGCGCAGGGGATGGGGGAAGTATTAACCTGACAACTGGTCAATTAATCTTAGATAATCAAGGACAAGTGACAGCCAGCAGTTTAGGAGAAATTAGAGCCGATAACCCTCAGAATTTAGAACTGGGTAATGCAGGAACAATTAATATTGAAGCTAATACTATCTCGCTCAATAATCAAGGTTTAATTAGAGCTGAAAGTAACTCAGGGGAAGGGGGTAATATCAATCTCAAAGCCTCAGATTTTATTATATTACGCAATGATGAGTTTAATTTTCCTGATGAGAATCCCTATATTTCAACCAGAGCAGGACTTGATGATTTAAGCGGAGGAGATGGAGGCAATATTACGATTAATACGCCTTTTCTGGCTGCGGTTTCCACAGAAAATACTGATATTGTTGCCAATGCGTTTACAGGAGATGGGGGCAATATTGACATCACCGCCTCTGGTATTTTTGGCTTAGAAGTGAGGGATAATCTGACTTCCTTAAGTGATATTAATGTTAGTTCTGAGTTTGGCTCTTCGGGAATTATTAGTATTAGTCGTCCCGATATTGATCCCCAGGATAGTTTTGTTAAGTTACCCGTTGATATTGTCGATCCACAAACCTTAGTTGTACAGCAATGCGGTGTCACAGGGGAATATGCCAAGGGAGAGTTTATTATTACTGGTAAAAGTGGACTTCCTTTAAATCCCTTAGAATCAGTGGATACTATCCAGGGAATTGTCGATTTGCGTACACCAGAGATTTCTCAAAGTCAACATAATTTTCCTGAGTCTGTTACCTTATCGCCTATCCCGAAACCCATTATTGAAGCACAGGGATGGATTAAAGATGAACAAGGGAATATTGTATTAGTTGCCAGTCAGGGGACAAATTCCCAGTTAAGTGATCTTCCTTGTACAATTCTTCAGAATCAATTGCGAAGATAGTATTGATTAACTTATTCATAAAATATGATGGGGGATTATATAAACCGCACTGCAATGAATTGACGTGGCTAATAGGGTTCGTTATTTGAAGATAACTATCAATTAGGTTAATCAACCTAGTTCAATTTATTGAACGTTACTTATTAGCCAAGAAATTAATTTCATGGCGGGTGTTTAGGAAAATACAAGATTTGACTAGAGGATAAGATTGGCTCTTAAATGAGCTTCCTTGTACCATTATTCATGATAAATTATGGGATATTATATAAACCGCCCTGCAATGAATTGACGTGGCTCATAGAGTTCGTTATCTAAAGATAACTATCAATTAAGTTAATCAATCTAGTTCAATTTATTGAACGTTACTTATTAGCCAAGAAATTAATTTCATGGCGGGTGTGATGGTAAATACAAGCTCTGACTAGAGGATAATATTAGCTCTTAAATGAACTTCCTTATCCCATTATTCATGATAAATTATGGGGTATTATATAAACCACCCTGCAATAAATTGACGTGGCTCATAGGGTTCGTT
>JBFRWQ010000401.1:0-6409 GCA_051439665.1 Microcystaceae cyanobacterium
ATGGGAGTAAATAGAAAGGAAGATAATTTCTCTTCCCACACTCCCCTCTCTTCCCACACTTCCCACACCTCTCTCTATGGGAAAGTAAGTTCTACTTATTTCCCTTTATTTTGGGACTGACATCCAGACATCGTAAGGGATAGTCTAAAGATAAGCAACCGATATGATGATCACAAAAGGAGTTTGAGCGATGTTAACCCTTAAATTGGCTAGAATGAGTATTCTTACATTATTGATTGGTGCATCTACTGTTACGTCTATTCCCTCCGTAATTGCCCAACCCTCTTCAATTTACGCAGATGAACGTAATGATTATAACTATCAAGCAGGTATGGTTGAAGCAGGAACTCGAATTCCTGTCGCCTATGATGAAGATACCCTTACCCTAGAACAAGGACAAGTTATACCCCTAACCTTAATCATCGCTAGTCCTGTGCGTGATCGCAATGGCCGAGTAATCATTCCTGCAGGTAGTGAAGTTGAAGGACAACTCGAACCCGCAGGACAACAAGTGCGTTATGTTGCCAGAGAAATTAGAATTGATCGTGATACTTTCTTAACTTTAGACGCTGCGTCTGATGTGGTAGGACGGGTAGAAACGGTAGATATTGGAGCAAATACGGTAGATATTCTGAAAGGAACGGTGGCAGGGGCTGGTGCAGCAACTATTTTAGCAGGAACAACGGGAGACAGACGAATTGATGCTTTAGAGGTGTTAGGAGGAGCAGCCTTTGGTACATTGGCAGGATGGGCATTACCTACAGCAGGAATCGCAGGGGGTGGCACAAAAGAAGTCATTACAATTAATCCCAATCGGGATTTAACCCTAGTGCTTCAATCTGATCTCTCTACGGGTAATTATATGGAAGATTCTTATCAAAGCATCCCTAGTCGTTATTCCACCCCCCTACCTTTTCCGTCTCAACCCCCTCGTCGTGCTGGTAGTCGCATTTGGTAAGAGCTATTGTAGTTAATAGTGTATAGTTGAAAAATTAACTATTAACTATTAACTATTTACCAAAGTCTGCGCCACCAGGGAGAGGGTTTGAGATCGACAAAATCAATCTTTTGACGAATCTGATCAATATTCCATCCTGTCAGACGGGCAAGGGTTTGTGCTTCTTGTTCTTGGCGATTTTTGACCGAGTTTAAATAATCTTGCGCTTCCCGACATTTCATGTCCCCTTGATAGGGATGACGCATCACATAACGACCTTGAAAAAATTGTTGATTATTAGTGGTTTGAAATTGTAAATCTTCAGGAAAGGTGTTGCGTTGATAACGAACGTGCAAACGGGTGATAAATACATTACGGGATGGCGGAACAAAACGGCCTTGAGGGGAAGAATTTCCCATCCAAAATACTCCCGCTTTTCTTAATTCGTCAGGGGATAAGGGATCGGCTGAACAGGGATCACAGCCTGCCATATTCCACGCATATTCAACAAAAGCGACTTTTTTCCCTTCTTTACGATGACTTTCAGTAAACATAGATTGATAAAAGTCCCCAAATTCTTGTTTCACAAAGAGGGGAATATCCATATTAGAAGGAATTTGTGTGGTGCGATAATTAGTTAATTCAATTTGACCTTGAGGCGATAATAAATAAACAATTAAATCCTGTTCTCCTCTAGCATTAACCATCCCTAAGCGAATCGGTAACATAAACTTAGGGGACTCATAGGCAATTTGTAAAGGGCGTAGGGATTGAAAGCCCGATTGATCATATTCTTGTAGATTAACTTTCGCCACAAAAAACTTCATCTTTTGACGAATATAAGGATTGAGAATTTGACTCGCTCCTGTAGGAATTTGATAGTCATTTTCTCTTAACCAAGTCTCTAAACCATCTGATTCTTTAGCGCTTAAAACAAGGATGTCATATTCCCCAACTGAAAATTGTTCCTCAATTGTTACCCCTAACGCATTACTTCTTCTTTCTGCGCTTCCTCCTCTCACCATTGGTGCAGGGGCAGCTTCTTGTAACATATCAAGTTCTCTTCTCCGATCGCAGGGATTGTCATCAAAATATTCTACTAAACGAGGCGCACTAAAACTATCTAAACGACTGATAATTTGAGGATCTCCCACATTAACTTGTTCTTGTTTAATAACAACAGGAACAGGCACAACTAAGGCAAAATCTTTCACCGCTCCTTGATAATCATTGGCCATGGTTAAAACCGTGCGAACACCATCACGAGCAATTACCACTTGAGAGGCTTGATTATATAAACTGGTGTCTGCTTTTGCCACATAAAAGCCACAGAATGCCCAAGCTGGTTTACTGATACCTAATACTAAAACCAACAGGATGAATAAGCGCCATAATGATTTGATAAATTTCATAATTAAAACCTCTAAGAATTAATAACGAAGGAACGGTTAAACTGCCAAGTAAATCGGGAACTTTGCCAGATATAATCGAGTAATAATGTAACAGGCGAAAGAATAAATAACGCCCAGAAAATAGCCGTTGATAGGTAAAAAGTATGATGCAACATAAAGGTTAATAGAGCAATAGCGATCGCCCAAATCAAGCGCCCAGTTGTTGCATTGGGAATAGAACGAGGATCGGTTAACATAAACAAGGCAAACAGCAATAAGCTACCACTCATCAGTTGATGCTGCACAACGTCCCAACTCCATCCTAAATAAGCATTTCTGATCACTTCCAATCCAAAATAAGTTAATAAGAAAATAACCGATGTATCCCATCTTCCCACTCGCTTTAAAACAATCCCCCCTAAGCCCATAAATAAGAGCAAATACCAACCATTATTGCCCCATTGACCTGGGGATACCCAAGCATCTTGGGTGAAGCATAAAGCAGCAATAATGCCAAAGTTAGCAGGGTTAAAAAAATGCTTTCCTTGATAGCAAAAAATAAACTTACTACTAATGGCTAAACTCCCTGCTAATACCATCGTTTGATAATGATTGGCACGCAATAATAAACACAATCCCAAAGCCGTAATTAAGGCACTTTTCCACGACGAAGTTGACAGGAACTCAAAAAAACGGTATTTTGAGAGATAAAGAGGGTAAGGTGAGAAATTTTGCGTTTTTATTCTCTTGACAAATTGTAGAAATTGTGATATGGAAAGTTGAGTAATCAAACAAGTTGCGATCGCAGTAGGAATCAGAATCGGGTTTAATGTCCAGTCCCTCGTCAAGATACCTAATAGAAGAAAGACGGATAAAAAGAGAATCTGATAATCCCTTGCATCTTTAAAGGGGATCATAGCATACCTCAGCAGAAGAATTTTTTCCAGTATGCCAACTCAAAGCCGATTTTGGGTTAAAGTTACCCTTTTTGTAACCAGATTTTAATAATTTGTTGCAATCAGTGCGATCGCTTTATCTTAATAGTTCTTAACGGTACTTAACAATCCTTAACGGTACTTAATGGTATTTAACGAGATTAGTGATTAACATCACGGTGATTTCCGTAGAAAAGGGATATTTTAAGATCATAGAGATAGTTACGCACTCAAAAACAGCTATGGTTACCAATCAACTCAAAGACGAAGCACTAGAGATTGTTCTACGTCAAGAACCTAAAACCGCTTTAACTTATCACGAAATCGGTAAAACTGCTCAGGCGTTATCCTTATTACAAACAAGGATTACTAATTGTAAAAAAAAGGTTGGCACGAAGCACATATACACCGCTTATGCCTTGAAAAACCTAGCCCAATTTCATCAAGTGACCCAAAATTACACCGATGCAGTCGCTAATTACCAACAAGCTTTCCAAATTGTTGAGAGTCTTTTTGGCAAGAATCATTCTACCACTAAAAAAATACAAGACAGTTACTTTAAATGTCAGTTAGAGATGCTGATGAAAATACCTCTAAAAGACGCTTTAGCCGTCATTCCCGCCGAAATGTCAGAGCAATTTATTCAACTGAGAGAACAATATGAGTGGAAAGACTCAAAATAATCGATAAACTAAGAGTATTAATTGGTTAACCGAAAGATTCTCTAAGAAGGATTGGGAAACCTTAAAGGTTTGCAGAAGATCCCACAATTTTTCTAAGAGAATCTCTTTACAGATGAAAACGTTATCCATCAACACCAATTTTTGCTGACCGCCATAAGTTTGCTGACTGCTTTGATAGGATAAGACTTGTCCATTACTATCAAAAATCGATAACTGATCGTAGCAACACTGCTTTATATAATTAACCGCATGGGTATGGGATGGGAAAAAAAGCAGATGATGTCGGTCAAAAATAACAATCGGGAAAGTAATATTATTCATGCAATTACAACATTAGCAAATTGACCTTGAAGAATATAATAATCAAAACTTCCCCAAATTTCTGTTTTAGTTAATACATTTATCTCTGTTTGCTTAAGATAGATTAAATGTTCTTCTGACAAGAACTGTAGGATGTGCCAATCTTGAGAAGCATTTGAAACTAACGAGAAAATTATGTAATTGTCCTACCTTACAATCTGAGGTATGTAAACCAAATTTGTCTAATACGTGACTTACCTACACCGATTTTTCAAATACGGTGTAGGCTTCTGATGCCTTTTTCAAGACGGTCAGAACTTCCTTAAAGGTACTATTAGTATCAGAAGAAATGATAACAGGTTTCCCTCTGCGGCGTTTTATGCTAGGGAACAAGTCCAGCCCTAGACGTTTCAAATTAATTGCTGAGTTGATGTCTCTTTCTACAGCAATTTGTAACTCTTCATCCCAATAAACTCTTTGGCTTAATTCGGTAAAGATAAACTCATCTTTATAAGCCAAAAGTTGAGACGTATATTGAGGTTTTTGGGGCATCGCTCTAGCGTTAGCTTTCTCAGCTACCAGACCTAGAATCATAAAGAAATTCCCGAAGCCTGCATCCAACCAAGATTTATTTAAACCAGTTTTTGATGATTGCCCATTAGGAAGGTAATTTCCTTCACTATCCTGCTTAGGCTTATTTCTCTTAGTTAAACCTTTTAAATTCAAGTCTTCATAAAAGAAAAATTTCTTACCCGTTCTGACCAGTTTATGTGCCATTTTATAATGAAAGTCTCGACGGCATCGGGCAATTTGAGCGTGAAGTCTCGCCTCTTTTTTAGCTAGTTTTCTTCGACGCTTAGACCCTTTTTTACGTGTATTCTTGTTGCGAGAAACTTGAGCCAATTTCTCTTGTTTACGTCTTAAAGGTTTAGTGGATTCAATTAATTCTCCTTCGGAAGTAGCCAGATAAGTGTTCTCATGTAACACCGCATCTAAGCCCATTGAATTGTCCCATGTGGGGGTCATTTCTTCAGGAGTAAATTGGGGAATGGTCTTGTCTTCTAATGAGAAGTTAATATACCATTCATCGGCTTTTTTGGTCAGAGAAATTTGTTTAATTTTTGCCCCATCGGGTAAAGGCCGATGATGACGAACTTTCATCAAGCCAATTTTGGGAATCTGCACAAACAACCACTTTCCATTCACTGTACAGAATTTTAACCATTCATCATCAGCGTTAGGAAAAGTAAGGGTTCGATAACGGGCAGTATTCTTAAAACGGGGCTTTCCACTTCTTTTACCGTCTTGATCTCCTTTGGTATAACGTTCAAAGGCTTTTTTTACTCGGTCACAGACTTCTTGCAACACAGTTGAATAGACCTCACCCAAGTTCAACAATTCTTTTGAATGTTGAACCATAATCAAGTCTTTTTTTAGGACAGGAAGTTGTTTCTTTTGAGAGTAATAATTAGGATTGTCTTTTAATTCAGGTAAATAAGTGATTAACGGGCAATAATTTACGGCACATCGATTTTCTTGCCACCAAGTAAATCTTTCACCTAGTTGGCGATTGTACCAATAACGACAGATTCTCAACCATTGGTTTAACTTAACCTTCTGGTGAGCGTCTGGATCAAGCCTATACTGGTGAGTGAACTTCATGGTATATTAGATAATCACTGCCCTTTTAAACTATTACACTCATTATAGCACACCTCTCTTGGTGCGCATTCCAAAATGTTATGAAAAATGATTTTATTTCTCATGGTCGTTCGGTTTCTGATTTAAAAGCACATCTAGTTTTAACGACAAAGTATAGAAAAAAAGTCTTTACGGGGGCAATGCTGTCAAGACTGCATGAAATCTTTGAGGAGTTACTACAAAAATGGTAATGCAAGCTTGTTTGCTTTGATGGAGAACAAAACCCTATTCACTTACTTTTTCAGTCTCATCCTGATCTTCATTTGAGTAAGCTAGTTAATAACTTGAAAAGTGTTAGTTCTCGTCAACTTAGACAAGAGTTTCAATCAGAAGTGAATCAAGTTTATTATAAAAGTGTTCTTTGGAATAGTTCTTATTTTATGGCTTCTTGTGGTGGGGTAACTATTTCGGTTTTGAAAAAATATATAGAGAATCAAAATACTCCCTCATAAACCCTGTCCG
>JBFRWQ010000402.1:0-8909 GCA_051439665.1 Microcystaceae cyanobacterium
AATAATTATTGTAACTGTTTAAGTCAAGGCAATATTAAAATTTCTGATGTTAATATGGAGGAATTTTATAACTATCAAAAACAAGTTTGGATTATTACTCAACAAAAAACAAGACCAATCAAAAGAGTTAACTCCATTGAAGTTAAGGAAATTAGTGTCCAAGATATTATGAAAGTTTATCAAGAGCGCTTAACTCAAACTAATTATAATACTATATCGCTTGAAATACAGTTACGAAATTTGTAATCTTTCTAAAATTTCAATCAATTATTTTCAAAAGTTCTTTGGTTATGTATTTTACTACAGGAATGGGAACCGCATTACCAAATTGCCTTTTTGCAACATCTTCTCTGGGATGTAATTCAAAATCTGATTAATTTCTGATAACATAGAACTTAAAGATAATAAAAGTTAAACAATTCTAACTGAGGAGAAAATGGTTAAAGTTACAAAAAATCAAGATTGTATGATTGGTCAATTACTCGCAGAAAAACGAGAACAAATTATTGCTATCTCAGCTAAACATGGAGCATATAACATACGAGTTTTTGGCTCTGTTGCAAGGGGAGAAGCTGACGCAAAGAGTGATCTTGATTTATTAGTTGATTATCATGGTGAAGATCGTAGTCCTTGGTTTCCTTTACGCTTAATTCGAGAACTAGAAGCCCTATTAGGGTGTAAGGTTGATGTTACTACAGAACAGGGATTAAAGGAGCGAATTAAAGAGAGAGTGTTAAGGGAGGCGATTTCTTTATGAGAGATGATAGGGAACGATTACGGGATATTTTAGAAGCCATTGATCGTTTAGAACGATATACGAATCAAGGTAGAATGGCTTTTGAAGAACAAGAATTGATTCAAACTTGGGTTATTTATCATTTACAAATTGTTGGGGAAGCATCTAGGGCAATTTCTCAACAGTTTAAGGCTCAATATCCTGAAATTCCTTGGCGTGATGCAGGAGATTTAAGAAATTTAGTAGTCCATGAATATTTCCGTATTAATTTAGCAGTTATTTGGGATATTATTGTCAATGATATTCCATCTTTTAAACAACAAATTGAAGAAATTTTAAATGAGGTTGATTCAAGTGGATGAAATATTCCTATTAATATCATATTGCCTCAAACAATTTTCTTAGTTTCACCATAAAAAAGCCATCCATCTGTTGATGATGAGGCCAAATTTTTAACCATCCCTCCTGAGAAAATTGAGAAAATAAGGGAAACTTAGCATCAGGTAATTCAATACGCCATTCTGGGTGATTCTTTAAAAAGTTTTGTACAATATCTTCATTCTCAGACTGATTTAAGGTACAAGTCGCATAAACTAATACTCCTTCGGTTTTAACCCATGTAGCAGCTTCTGTCAGCAATTCTTCTTGTAATTGGGTTAATTGAGCAATTTTATCAGGATTTTGTCGCCAACGAATATCAGGATGTCGGTGTAACGTCCCCAAACCAGAACAAGGAACATCTAATAATACTCGATCGCATTGATCCCTAAACTGAGGATAGTTTCGACTATCTCCTGCTTGTAGCCGAATAGAATTAAGTTGCAAGCGCTCTATATTGTGCTGTATTTTTTTCAGACGGGATGGATAGCGATCGCACCCCCAAATGACTCCCTGATCCTGCATTAATTCGGCCAGATGGGTGGTTTTTCCACCTGGGGCAGCACAAGCATCCACTATCACTTCATTAGGCTGTGGATCAAGTAAATACCCCACTAATTGAGCGCTAATTTCTTGAACTGTCCACCCTCCTTCCTGAAAATAGGGTAACTGTTGAATCTGTCTTTGACTCCCTGTTAAGCGTAGCGCTTGGGGAAAATCTGCCATTTCAGTATAAGCAATATTTTGCTGATCGAATGCTTCTTTAACAGTATTTAAGCTTATTTTTAAGGGATTAATTCGTAAATCAATGGTGGGAACTTGATTAAACCACTGACACAAGGATTCTGTCTCTTTTTCTCCTAATTCATTAACCCATAGTTGAATTAACCAATCGGGAAAGCTGTATAAAATCCCTAATCGTTGTATCAAATCACTTGGTAACTGAAGAGGATCAGAATCTTGTTCAGTTAAACGAATATATTTCCTTAAAATTCCATTAATGACCCCAGATAAACCTTTTAAACCATTATTTTTCCCCAATTCAACGCTAGTATTAACCGCAGCAGAAGGAGGAACTTGAGTCAGGTAACGCAGTTGATACAATCCAATATGTAGAATATAACGCAGTTTTGGCGGTTGTTGATCACTGGGTTTTTGAGCAAGTTGATCAATGAGGGTATCAAGCGATCGCTGTCGTCGTACAATTCCATAGACTAATTCGGTGACAAATCCTCGATCTTGACGGGTTAGGGATGTTTTTTGTAACCCACGATCTAGGGCAATATCTGTGTAGGTTTGCTGTTGGTCAACGGTTTGTAAAATATTAAAAGCGACTTGACGAGCATTATTCATTTCCTATAATAAATAAGATAAAGCTTCTTGAATGATTAAAGATTGATCGATCATTTCTCCTAAAGCAATATTATCATAAATCCCACCATAAGCTTCTAAAGAAGCGTTATCTAATGCACGAGGATATGCTTCTGTTAAAAGATTCTGTAAGTCTTGTTGATTCAAATAATACCCTCCTGCTTTGCGGCGTTTATTTGTTCGCTCGATTCCATCAACTGCATTGCGGATAGAAACATCCCATGAATGAGTTGTGCGTTTTTCGGCTTTTTGTTTAATAATATGGACTAAAAGGACAATACAATAACTATAAATTTTATTAATCTTATCTTCTTTGCTCATTTCTTCTAGTTCATCAATTAACGATAAAGCGGCTGTTAAATCACCCGATTGAATAAATTCTCTCAGTTCTAATAATTCTTCCATATTAATTGTAAATCCTACTCAGATTAATACAGCTACAGCAGTGCAAGACACAAGATTTATAGTAAGCCCTTTAGGGCTATGTATCAGGGCTAAAGCCCCTACTACGAACTTATTGCTATTGCCTTATTTTAGCTGTGTCGGTCCACTATTGGACTGTTTCAGCTAATTTGGTTATTAGACACAAGTTTTGTAGTAAGCCCTTTAGGGCTATGTATAAGGGCTAAAGCTCCTACTACAAACTTATTGCTATTGCCTTATTTTAGCTGAAATAGTCCACTACTCCCTTATTCTTCCTCTGAGGTAGCAACCGCTTCAACATCGATAGTTTTGCTTTCTTCTTCCGATGCTTCAGCATCACTCTCTTCTTCTTCTGCTGCTGACAGTGTTCCTTCAGGGACTAACTCTACTGTCATCTGTTCATGTAACCATTCAAGGGTTTTCTTGCTCGTTACCTCATTAACAACGATTTCTTTTAATTTTTCTTCGTCTATTCCTTCCTCTGGTAATTGGGAACGAATTTCTTCACTCCGTTTAGCGATCGCTTCTTCGTCTGCTTCAATTTCCTGTACCTTAGTGACTTCCTTAACCACTAAATCCTGTTTTAATCTCTTGATCGCATCAGGACGGGAACTTTGACGCATTTCAGGAATTCGGTCTTGTGTCAGGAACTGTTGAACATCTACTCCCATTTGTTCGAGTTGACGCACGGTTTCCATTAACACTTGGGTCACTTGTTCTTGAATTAGGGTATCAGGCAGATCAAAGGTACTTATTTCTACTAAGTTCTGCACAATTTCGTTATAAATATTATCCTTAGTCCGACTCTCTGCTTCTTCCTTGAATTTTTCCTCTAAAGAGGTTCTTAATTCCCCAATGGTTTCAAATTCACTTACTTCTTCTGCGAAATCATCATCCAATTCAGGGAGTTCTTTGGCCTTAAGTTCTTTCAGTGTCACCGTAAAAATGACTGGTTTTCCCGCTAAAGTCTCTTGAGGATAGTCTTCAGGGAACGTAACTGAAATATCTTTAGTTTCTTCTGGTTTCATACCCACCATTCCTTCTACCATTCCTGGAATGAGTCGGCCTTCTTCCATATCCACTTTAAAATCAGTTCCTTTAACCTCTTCTAAGGGATCTTCACTGTCAGCATATCGACCTTGGTAGTCAACAATTACTACATCTCCCATCTCAGCCCCTCTATCTTCAATCGGAACTAAGGTAGCTTGTTGTTCTTGTCGTTCTTTCAACCAATCTTCTACTTTCTGGGGATTATAGGCAATTTCTTCGGCTTTAAGGGTAGAAGCGGTATAGTCTCCTAGTTCAATGGTAGGGGGGACATCAACAGAGGCGCTAAAAGTAAAAGGCTGACCAGGGGTGAAAATCCCAACTAATTCCTCAAAACTAGACTTTAGTTGGTAATTACCAAGAGATTCGATAGATTCTTGTTCAATCGCATCGGGAATATATTTCTGAATAATTTCTTCTAGGGCAGCAGCTTTGACCTGTTTACTACCAATGCGTTGTAATAGAATAGGACGGGGGACTCTTCCTTTGCGAAACCCTGGAATATTTGCAGTTTTTGTCAGTTTTTTGATCACCTTTTCGTAGGTATCTTTGGATGCTTCGGCAGATACTTCGATTTCTAAACCAATTTGACTATCAGGTAGCTTTTCCTGCGTAACTTTCATGGATTTTTTACTGTAAACAACGTTATTGGATCTTAGATTTTTTGAGGAGTCAACTTTTGGATAATCCAAAGTATTAGATCCCCAACCCTCTACTATAAGGGATTAATGCTCTATATAAAGAAGAATTTTTCTTTATCTTAAGAAGTAGGGTGGGCTTTGCCCACCACAACACTATTGTCTCAATTTTTACTCTAATCATCATTCCCAGAAAAAGTGTAACAAAGAAAAACCTTTCGGGATCACTGATAACTAATTACTGTTTTTAACCTCCTTTAGCAAAACTGGCCATTACCAAAGCAGAAAGGAGAATACCAGGGAACAGAAGACCTATTAATAAAACAAGTTGATCGGTGGTCATAATAGCGCTAATTGTGAATTTAGTTAACTATCGATCTAGTTTAGTGATTTTTTTCTGTCACACTTTCAAACTTAATAAAAACTTAAGATAGTTTACTCATTCATATTCTTATAAGTGGCCACCGCAGAAGGAGAAATGCGATTGAGGTAACGAAATATCCAATATTTTAAAACCGTATCTAAAATAACAGGAAAGGTAGCAATAAACAGAAAGTTAAATTCTCTATTTTCAGGTAAGCCAAAATGATGAGCAATTCCTTCTAATATAACTTCCCAACCATGAGGAGAGTGAAATCCGACAAACATATCAGTAAAGAGAATGATGAGAAATGCTTTAGCAGAATCACTTAAACTATATAAAATCTCATCTAAAAAACCCTTAACAATTTCAATTTCCCGCCGATTCATGGCAATCACTCCTGCAAATGCTCCCAAAGAAAATAGATCAGCAAATACATTGGCAAAAGCATCCATTCCCTTTCGTCTAAACCTTTCCGTTATTTCTTCTGCTTCATGCACCATTTTTTCTTCAATTTCTGACTCACTTAATTTAGGTTTTAATCCAATCAGTCCTTGAAACCGTAAATGCTCTTCAAAGTGTTTTAATTCTTGAAATGCTTCTTCTTCTAAGTCTTGATTGATAAAAACAATTTGCTCATGGTTAGCAAAATATTTCTGCACTAAAGGGGCTAAAAGAAAGGTCTTACTTAATTGATGAGTTAAGAGAGGAACAATAATGAGAAATAAGATAAACTTAACAGAAATCGCTGTTTTGTAACGAGATCTTCGGTATTTTTTAACAACTTCTTCTTCTGTATCTCCTGATTTGGGATCAATTTCTTGCTTTAATTTATTAAGAGTTTTGAGGAAAGAACGGGGTAAAGCACCTGTTTTTTGACTGGCTGTTTCTAAATTTTTATTATTCTGAGGAGTAGATTTAGTAACTTTTCTAACAGGTAATGTATCAGGATCTTGATAGTTTTGATAATTAGAAGAACTGGGAACAATAGAAGATGAATTCTCAAGGTTATCTTGATAACGACTAATAACTTGATCAATTAATTGCAGTTTCTCCAAAATAACAGAAGTCGCTGTACTTTGGGGTGAATTTTCAATCTCAGGATCATAGAGATTAAAAAATTGACGACTGGTTTTAAACACCATTAAGCGCATATTAATGGCTTTCAAATAACTATCAACCTCAGCAATTAATGTCGAAGTCGTACTTTCGCCAAAAGGAGAATTATCAGGTAAAGCAGGACTGCCATTAAAGTATTGATTCTCAATCGCTTGAATTTTTAAAGCAGTACGATAGGCTTTCTCTAAAGCCCTTTCTGGTGTATCAGAAACCCATTGAGTCGCTGTCTTAAACAGAGAAGATAATTTCATATTTCATAGTGGGATGATGTTGACCAAAATGTAGTTATTTTGAGAGCTTTAATAAGCTAGAAGCTTGTTCTACTAAATGTAGTTATTTTGAGAGCTTTAACAAGCTAGAAGCTTGTTCTACTAAGAGAGGAGGCTCTCTTAATTTTATGACATCTCAAAATTAAAATTATCATTTATAATTAGTGATCAATGACTTATTCTTCATTTATTCTTCATCATCTGTGAGTCAAACTTCCCAATGGATCGTTGGTAGTAGTCGTAGTGGAAAAACCAGCCAGCTAATCGAAGCATTTTGTCAGTGGGTTGGGAGCAATAAAGCGAAAACCGATCAATTCCCCTCTGCTCTTATTTTAACCGCCAATAATCAAAATCGTCAGCAACTCGGTGATCAATTAGCGATCGCAGTTAAAGGGCGCTATCCTGTTATCTGTAAAACATTTTTAGGGTTTGTTTCCGATGAAGTAAGGTTATTTTGGCCGATTCTCTGGGAAAAATTAGGGTTAACTGCCCAATTTCCCCTAAGATTGCCCCCAGAAACTGAACAATTCCTAGCCTCTCAATTATGGCAACCTCACCTTACCAAGGATACCTTTCCCCTCAATGAGACGAGCCAATCTCAGTTTGTGCGTCAAACCTTAGATTTACTGCAACTCGCAGCCGTTAATACTATTAAGACTGAGGATATCCCCTTTATTTTAGAGCAAGGTTTACCTGAGTTAGCGCTCGATCGTGATCAATTTTCCATTTCCCTAAGAGGTAACTTAATCTTAGAGTGGTGTGATTGGTGTTTAAAAAGAGGTTTATTAAGCTATGGTATCACTTATGAATTGTATTGGCGATATTTATTAACCGATGCTAAATATCAAGATTATTTATACACCAGATATCAGAGTTTATTTGCGGATGATGTGGATAATTATGGGGGAATGTTTGAGACATTTGCCGAATTAATGTTAAATCAGGGAATATATAGCGTATTTACCTTTAATGAGGATGGTTATGTTCGTTTAGGATTGGGTGCTGATCCAAATCGAGTCAGCAAGTTAGCTAAACATTGTGAATTAATAAAATTAAGTAATAATAGTGGATTATCCCCTCAATTAAGCCCAATTGTCCTGCCTTTAGCCCTTGAACCCCTAAATTTATCCACACTCCCCCCAGAAATTCAATTAATACAAACTAGCTTACGATCAGAATTATTAAGACAATTAGGAAATTATATTGTGGATTGTGTCAACAAAAAAGAAATTAAACCAGAAGAAATTGCAATTATCGCCCCTGGATTAGATGAGATTGCCCGATATACCCTAATTGAGATTTTAACGGCAGGTGGTGTTCCCATTGAACCATTAAATGAACAGCGGCCATTAATTAGTTGTCCTTTAGTAAGGGCGCTCTTAAGTTTACTCTGTCTCGTTTATTCTGGTTTAGGAAGGTTAATCTTAAGAGATGATATAGCAGAAATGTTAGTTATTTTAAGTCAAGTCACCGAATTAAACAGTGAAACCTCAGAAAAGAGCTTAATTGCCCAAATTGATCCAGTAAGAGCGGGATTAATTGCCGATTATTGTTATCATATTGACCCAGAGAAACCTAAATTATTACCCATTGAAACCTTTTCCCGTTGGGATCGCTTAGGGTATCGTACAACTGAAGCCTATAAAAATATTTGTCAATGGATCGCCCAAATGCAAGACTATATTACCCAATCCTCTAAGATTACCCCGATGATGGTGTTAGATCAAGCGATTCGTCAATTAGTCCAACCCAGTGATACCTTACCCTATGATCACCTAGCAGCGCTACGATCCTTGACAGAAACGGCTCAACGTTACTGGGAAATTAACCGTAGGGTTCGTTTTTATGAAAATAAAGAGATTGAGTTAAGGGAAGCCTTAGCTAATTTTATTTTACTCCTGCGTAAAGGGACAATTACATCTAATCCCCGTCCCGTCCGATCTTTAGTTAAAAAAGAAGGAAACGTTACCCTAGCGACAATTTTCCAATATCGATCGCTTAGAAGTACCCATCGGTGGCATTTTTGGTTAGATATTGCTTCACCCCTTTGGGAAAAAGGCGGATCTGCTGATCTCTTTGCAGCCCCTTTATTCCTTCAAGAATGGTCAGGACGAGAATTTTTACCTGAAGAAGTGTTTGAAGCGGATCAAGCCCGTTTAACCCGCATTTTAAAGGATCTTTTAGCTAGGGTACAGGAAAAGATTATTCTTTGTCACAGCGATTTAAGTGTTAAGGGGACAGAACAAAATGGTGCGTTATTAAGCTTAGTTCAAGGAGCAAAAGTTTTATAAAACCTATACATTGTACTGGATTGTTCTAGCTAATTTGGTGCATGGTTGTAGGATGGGCTTCGCCCATAAAATCATAGAATTAACGCACAATCTATGGCACTATTTTAGTTAAAATAATCCAGTAGTGGGCTGACACGGCTAAAATGAGGCAATAGCAATTGCTGTTGTGGGGCTTTAGCCCTTAGATATCCCCCTAAAGGGCTTACTACAAGCCTGATCCTAATGCACCAAATTAGTTGTGTCAATCCAGTAGGATGGATTCGGTACAGAGATCAC
>JBFRWQ010000403.1:0-4275 GCA_051439665.1 Microcystaceae cyanobacterium
AGCGGATACCTTAGTCCAATTTTACCAAGCAAAAACCATTTTTGAAATTGCCACATTAGATGCGCCCAAGTTTCCTAATGAACCCTATCTGCGCCCTACCACATGGGAAACCATTACACGCATGGCAGAAATTATTGAAGATGTGCAGTTAGTACAAGCATCAAGCAGTCCATTAAGTCGTTCATCGGCTTTAAACCGTGCCATTGGTAACTTACAGGAAATTATTAATATTAATGGTGAAAATTCCCATCCCCAACAACTCCCCAAAACTGAACGAGGATTAATCGTTTCTATCGCCCAAACCTGGCAAGAAGCGCTACGCAATATTGCCAAAGCAGTAGGAGAAATTAAGATCAGTGAACCGATTGAAATGCCCTACATTATTGGACCCGCCGTTGAAGGGCAATTATTCACAGGAAGAGAGGATATTTTACGCACCTTACAGTCATTATGGGCGGGGGGAAAAACCATGCAATCAGTCGTTTTATATGGGCATCGTCGCATGGGAAAAACTTCAATCTTAAAGAATATTAATGCCAAATTAGGGGATAAAGTTAAATTAATTTATCTCAATCTCCAAGGCTTAGGAGATATACAAGAAGGAACAGGAGAAGTATTATTAGGTTTGGCTGATGAAATGGCAGATACTTTAAAGATTGAAGCGCCCGACATAGACGCATTCTTAAAATTACCAGAAAGAACCTTTAGGCAGTTTCTCAAACAAGCCCTAGCAGTGCATCCCAATCAAGGCTTACTGATTGCCTTAGATGAATTTGAAACCCTAGAAACCCTAATAGAAACAGGTAAAATAGATCGTTCATTAATGGCAGTTTTTCGGACATGGACTCAACTTGATACCCGTTTAGGAATTGTTTTTGCGGGCTTACATACCTTACAAGAAAAGGTAGGAAATTATAATCATTCTTTCTTTTCTAGTTTTATTCCCATTCGAGTCAGCTTTTTAGACAAACCTGCCACCGAGTTATTATTAACCCAACCCAGTGCAGAATTTCCTCTTAATTATTCGCCTGAGATATTAAAAGAAATTTATCGACTCACCCACGGGCAGCCCTTTTTAGTACAATTAATTGGCTTTCAATTAGTCAGTCGATACAACAAACTATTAACCGAATCTCAATCATTATTATCCTCTCAAAAATCATCTCTATCTACTACCTTAACCCGATCCGATTTAGACGAAATTATTAATCATGACTTTTTTGAACAAGGAAGTTATTATTTTGAAGGGATTTGGATACAAGCACAAGGAAGTGCCATAGGACAAACAGATATTTTAAGCGCTCTTGCGCCCCATGCTGATGGCTTAACTGAAGCTGATTTATTATGCCAACTTCAGTTAGATAAAGCGCAATTTGATACAGCGATAGATACTTTGGCCAAACATGATGTGATTAAAGAGAGTGAGGGGAAATTTAAGATTATTGTGGAATTATTTCGGCGCTGGCTCAATTTAAACATGGTATCTGATTAACTATTGTACTACGTACAAGGCACAAGGCAGGAGGCAGGAGACTCCGAGTAGGCTGTGACTGGGTTTGCTGAGATCTATACTGTCAAACACCTTAATGCGTAGGGCTATATACACTCCCCACACTACCCACACCTCCCACACTACCCACACCTCCCACACTCCCCACACTCCCCCCTCTTCCCCATCTCTACCAAAACTAGGTTTTATAAGTCGGATTTGGTATCATATACCCGTAGGGGCATCGCACTGCAATGCCCTCATCACTGTAATCTATATGAGTTTCGCTCAAGTGAATAGAAAAGGGTGGTCATTTAATTAGGCTATAGTGCTACGCACTCATGCTGGGGGCAGGAGGCAGGAGGCAGGAGTAGGCTGTGACTGGGTTTGCTGAGATCTATACTGTCAAACACCTTAATGCGTAGGGCAATAGGATGTTTTAATGGGCAAAGCCCATCCTACATTTAATAAGTCATTTAACAAATCCACACGGGAAATCCCCGAACGTAGTGAAACGGAGTTCGAGGGATGAAAGTGTGGTCAGGATTTTGTGGGAGAGTCCTGAGTCTGGATCTATTTTTTCAAGATTTCGCTTAGGTGCGCCACCTGCTGAAATAACGCAGTACGAACTAGACCATAAAACTGGTTTCCAATATGTTTTGGACAACTCCTCAGCAAACTCTTTCCTAAGTAAGGTGAGTTATAATATTTTATGATATTGATTCAATAGTAGTTATGCAAACTAGGAGAATTACTTTTCGACTATATCCTCATAAAAAGCAAGAAGAAAAACTCCATTATTGGAGAAGACTTCACTGTTTGCTTTATAATGCTTGTTTAGCTCATAGAAAGACAAGCTATCAGCGATTAGGTAAGTCGATAAACTATTATGATCAGCAAAATGTTCTTCCTGAATTCAAAAAAGAATGGCCAGAATATAAAGAATTAGGAAGTCAAGCTTTACAAGCAACAGCAAAACGGGTTGATTACGCTTTTCAACGTTTTTTTTGTGGTCAGGCAGGGTATCCTAAGTTCAAAGCATCTCGTTTTTATCGGGGGTGGACTTATCCAGCCAAATCTGGATGGAAAGCTCATACAATTGGAGATAATGGTGAGCTGGAATTGTCTAATTTAGGGCAAGTTCAGATGAGAGGAAAAGCCCGTACATGGGGAACACCAACCACTTGTACCATTATCTACAAAAATGCCAAATGGTTTGCGTCTATAACCGTAAACTGTGAACCAAAACGAGAGACAGGAGTAGGTGCAGTAGGATTAGATTTTGGGGTCTTCAATGCCATTGCTATGAGTGACAGAACAATTATTGATAACCCTAAATTCTTAGCCAAAACTGACGCTAAATTCAAAAAAGCTAACCGTCAAAAAAGACGGAAACGTGCGCCTAACAAAAAGAAAAAAATTAGAGCTTCTAAACGTTGGAAGAAAGCTCAAAACAAGGTCAAACGTCTCCAAGGAAAAGTTGCCCGACAAAGAGAAGACTGGCAACATAAGGTAGCTGCACAAATAGTAAGCGATAATAGCATGGTAGCTACGGAGAAATTGAACCTAAAAGCGATGACTCGTAAACCCAAGAAGGGCAGTAAGAGAAAGCGACAAAAGACGGGGCTGAATCGTAATCTGTTGGATGTAGGAATTGGCAACCTCACTTCTCTAATTAAGTACAAATTAGAGGAAGCAGGGGGGATTTTTAGTTATGTTCCCTTGTCAATTGCTCCTTCTCAAACTTGTCCTAATTGCGGTAAGAAACGCAAAAAAGAGTTATCGGAAAGAGTGCATACTTGTGATTGTGGAATAGACCCAATTGATCGGGATGTAGCAGCAGCTATGGTCATGCTCAATTATGCACAGGGGTTAGGAACTAGCCTCTACAATCGTGGATCTCAGATCCCTACCCCAAACCCTACAAATTGTGGAGGTTTTCGGCAAATCTGGGACGTGAAGCGACAGAAACCCCAATCGTAGCGTAGCGAAGATTGTGGGTAGTTCATTTAGGCTAGGATGTTTTAATAGACAAAGCCGATCCTACATTTAACAAGTTGAGTGATAAATGGGAGAGACGAGGTAATAATAAGGGTTGCAATAGTTGGGGATCAAATTGCGCCATTCGTTTCTTATTCTCAGATAAACAGGTACGGAAAAATAAGTCTGGGGTTAAATCATCCATGAAATTATTAGCCCCCACTGCGGTAAAAGCTAACTCAGCATTTTCTTCAGACTCATTACCACTGCCAAAAACTTCTACTAATTTCCATAAGGCTTTACTATAATGCCAAAAGGTATAAAGCCCCCTTAATACACCTAACCCTCTTCCTTCTTGTATCAGACGATAGGTAATCCAATTGACAAAAAAGACAATGTGACGGGCTTCTTCATTTAAGAGAGGATCAAAAATATTAAAGATTGAATCAGGCATATATTGTGCTTGTTTTGCAATGCCAAACATCCCAAAGGCAAAAAAAGAGTCTAAGCATTCTTCAAAACCAAACTCAATAAATTCCTGTTCAATATTACCCAAGGTTTGGGGTTGAAAATCATTAATTTTAATGTCATAGTGATTAATTAGAAAGTTAATTAAACGACCATGACGAGCTTCTTCGTAGCCTTGTAATGCGATCGCTTCTCGAATCAGGGGATCATCAATTGTGTCTGCAAAACGACTCACCATAACCCCTGCACCTTGCTCCGTCATTAATGCTTGTCGCCAAAAGGGAATTCCCCTTAATTTAGCTAAAGATTCCTCATCTAAGTCTGGCCAAGGCAATTTT
>JBFRWQ010000404.1:0-5105 GCA_051439665.1 Microcystaceae cyanobacterium
AGTTTAGAGAATACCATAGTAATTAGATTCCTATTGCGGTTAACAATTTACGATAATGACTGACTATCCTGATTTTAGCACCAATAATTATCAAATTCTCTCCGAATTAGGGCATAACCTCACAGGAGGAAGAGTTACCTATCTAGGACTACACCTTCCCACAGAAGAGAAAGTCGTCTTAAAAACCTTCCAATTTTTAGGACAAAGTGACTGGAAAGCCACTAATTATGACGCATATCAACAGGAAAGTGAAGCGCTGAAACGGTTAAGTCATCCTCAGATTCCTCGTTATTTAGATACCTTTGAAACCCAAGACGGCTTTTGTTTAGTACAGCAATATTTAGAAGCAGACTCTTTAGCTCTATCTCGTCATTGGCAATTACAAGAGATTAAAACCATAGCTATATCTGTGCTAAGAATCTTAGCTTATTTACAATCCCAAAGTCCACCGATTATTCATCGAGATATTAAACCAGAAAATATCCTAATCAATCAGGAAAATAAGGTTTATTTAGTGGATTTTGGCTTTGCGAGAATGGGCAGTGAAAACTTAGCAGCTAGTAGTGTTGTGAAGGGGACAATGGGATTTATGCCCCCTGAGCAATTATTTAATCGACAATTAACCAAAGCCTCAGATTTATATGGGTTAGGAATGACGTTAATTTGTTTATTAACAGGGATTAAATCTCATGAGATTGGTAATTATATGGACGAAGAATATAGAATTCAATTTCAACATTTAATTCCCCCAATGGAAAGAGGATGGTTAAGTTGGTTAGAAAAGATGGTTAACCCAATGGTAACCCAAAGATATCAAAGTGCAGCAGAGGCGCTAAAAGCTCTACAATCCATTGATGTAACTCAGTTACCGAAAGTAAGATTGGAGCAGGAAGAATTAACAGCACAATCAGAAATATGGGGAGATATTTGTACAGTAACAATGAATGTGACTAACCCGATTCCTAACACATTATTATCGGGATGGTGGGAAGTTGCACCCCATCCCAATGATCCCCCTCATACTCCTTATGAGCATAGTTGGATAGAGATTATACCGAGTCGTTTTGAGGGGAATATTACAGACTTTCAGGTGAAGATTGATACCCGTCAACTCTTATCGAAGCACTCTTACCAAAGACAATTAATTTTACATACTAATTCTGATTCCGAAACCTCTCCTATCTATTTAACACTGGTGACAGGAAAGTTACTTAATATATTTCCGAACGTTGGTGCGTATTTTATTCGTGGATTAAGTCTATTTTTAGTAGCTATTTTGGGTGGTTATTTTTTAACTACAATATCTGTCTTCTTCTTGGATGCCTTATGGATGTTACCGCTCTTATTAATTAACCTACCTATTCTCCGACTTGCTTTGAATAAATTAGTAGATAAATCAGCGAATCTTTCATTATTGCAGTCTATTTTTCGACTAATTGGTCAATTTTTTTTCAATAGTAAAAATTGGATTTTTCCTGTGTTAACATTTATTTTGCTGGTTCTTCTCCTAATAATTTCTGCTTTTACATCTCTATCATTTATGATAATATTCTTTAATATGAAGATTGTTGTTGTTTATGTTTTAGCAATCATTATTTCTTTAGACATCGCTAAATCTATCATTGTTCGATTTTTGCGCAACTGTCATCATCTATATAGTCAGTTTGGATGCAAGAAGGAACAAGCCAACACCTTATCATTATTAACAATAATATTAGGACTAGGAATCGGGAGTGGGGGATGGCTTCTCAGTCAATCCCTACGAGCAACTCCCCCTATCCAAATAGATAACAGTATAGACTTAATTATTTTGACAGCTATATTAGGTTTCTCTCTTCTTCTCATGCTTATTAATTGGAGTTATCTCTTCTTTAGCCACTTCTCTAAGTTAATGAATAATTATAAATATTACCAAAAAAATGAGAATCACTTGATTCAACCTTAAGTTTATTATCTACTAACGATTGACTACCATGACTGACTATCCTGACTTTAGTAACTACGGCTATCAAATTATCTCAGAATTGGGACACAACCGTGCAGGGGGAAGAGTTACCTACCTAGCAATGGAAATTAATACCCAAAATAACGTGGTAGTTAAGCAATTTTTCTTTGCACAAACTACTTCCAAATGGTCAGATTATGATAGCTATCAGCGAGAAATTGACATTCTCAAAGCGCTAGATCACCCCAATATTCCTAAATACTTGGATTCTTTTCAAACCCCCACTGGTTTTTGCATGATTCAGGAATACAAAAAAGCACCCTCGTTAGCAGTTTCTCGCAATTGGACACCCCAACAAATTAAACAAATTGCTATTTCTATTTTAGATATTCTTAAATATCTCCAAGGTAAAATTCCCCCTATCATTCACCGAGATTTAAAACCTGAAAATATCCTAGTAGATGAACAACTGAATGTCAGTTTAGTTGACTTTGGTTTTGCCCGAATGGGTGGGGGAGAAGTGGCAGTTAGTAGTGTAGTCAAGGGAACATTAGGCTTTATGCCACCCGAACAAATGTTCAATCGAGAATTAACACCCGCTTCTGATTTATATAGTTTAGGGGCAACCTTAATTTGTTTATTAACAAATACCTTATCAACCCATGTCGGTAATTTAATGGATGAGAATGGTAAGATTGACTTTAAAGCAAAAGTTCCTCATCTTAGTGATGAATTTATTAACTGGTTAGAAAAGTGTATTCATCCCCATTATCAACAAAGATTTGCCAATGCTGATCAAGCCTTCAACGCTTTGATTCCGATTAAAGTTCTTCGTCCTAAACAATTAAGCAATCGTTCTCAAAGAATAATCAAAGCAACCGTATCTGGTGTTGTCTTATTAGGCATCGGCATAACAGGATGGCATTTCTTAGTTCCTAAACCCCAAGAAGAAATGAGTCGTTTATCTTATATCGAAGATTTAGCCAGTCAATCAGATCAAGTTCAAGGAACAGTCACTTATAATCAATCCAACAATGATTATACATTTAATATTATGCTCAATCAAGTATCAGAAAAACTTGATCCCCTCACTTGTCAAGTGATTAATGCACAAGGAATGCCATTAGCCTATGGGGAAGCCAAGACAGAATTTATAGCTGAACAACAAAAAATAAAAGCGCAATGTATTTACCAGAAGAATTCTGATAATGGGAATGTCAATGACTTACGATTTCAGTTATTTTTAGGTGAGCAAAAAATCGTTGAAAATAGATTAAACTAGAATAAAAGTACTGTTGTTGGGCTTTAGCCCCCAGCAACTAGAATAAGAGCGCTGTTGTTGGGCTTTAGCCCTCAGCAACTGATTATTTCCCATAAGCTAACTTAGTCAGCGCCATCAAACCATTAATAATAGCTACTGCAACCACAGCGCTCCCCTTACATCCCTGAATAGTGATCAAAGGAATATCCGTATCATGTAATCGTTCTTTTAGCACATCTACCCCAATTAAACCGGCTGGTGTGCCAATAACCAAGGCAGGTTTCACAATTTCTTCTTCAATTAACTCAATTAAACCGATTAAGGCCGTTTCCGACTGACCAATGACAAAAATACTTTCAGGATATTTGCGTGCCAAGCTTTGCATTTCCCAGATACGTTTGATCTTACTTCTTTGAGGACGAGTTAAGATTTCACTAGCACAATAAACAGGGTTTGCAAAAACAATTTGCAGACTAGGAGTAATTCCTGCTTTGACCATCGGCACATCAACCACAATAGAACTACGGGCTGCGATCGCTGCTGCACCAACGTCTAAAGCTTTTTCGGAAAACTCAAAAAGAGATTGATATTCAAAATCGGCGGTTGCATAAATCACACGGCGGACAATTTCATATTCTGCGGGGGAATAGGTATGTTCTCCGATGGTTTGATCAATTAAGGCTAAACTTTGAGCAGTAGTTAAGTTCCATTCCAGCATTAGAAATAGGGATTAATTTTCTATATTATAAAAAAGGAGAATTAAGAGAGGCGTTACAAAAGTCAAGATTAAATTCAAAGGTGCGCCTACCTTAGTAAAGTCTAAAAAGCGATAGCCTCCTGGACTATAAACCATTGTATTGGTTTGGTAGCCAATTGGGGTCATAAAACTATTGGAGGAAGCAAACATGACTGTCAAGATAAACGCTAAGGGATTTAAGCTTAAACTTTTAGCCACTTCAGCCGCCACGGGCAACATTAAAACAACAGACGCATTATTGGATAAAATTTCTGTCAGAATAGACGTGGCAATATAAAACAGTAGCAAAATGCCATAATTAGGAAAATTGCTACCTACCATAATAATCCCATTTGCTAACCATGTATTCGTCCCCGTATTATCCATTGCAATTCCTAACGGAATTAAGCCCGCCAACAGAAAGATAATATCCCATCTTACCGCACCATAAATTTCTCCAGGCTTCATACAGCCACTGATAACCATCGCAATCACCCCCACTAAACTACTGACTAAGATAGGAAGAATATCAAAAGCTGCCAATAAAACCACCCCTAAAATAATCCCAATTGCCCAGAGCGCTTTATTCTGTCGTAATGATTCAACATCTTTTTCTTCCAGAACTAATAATTCCCTAGTCGTTTGCAAACCAATAAAGCTTTCCTTCGGTCCTTGAACTAATAATAAATCTCCAAATCTTAGTTTAACTTTCCCTAAGGTTTCTCGAACCACTTCTTGACCACGACGAATCGCCAACACAGTCACATTATACCGTTGTCTAAACCGTAAATCTTTTAAAGTTGTACCAATTAAACGGGAATTAGAAAGAATTAAAACCTCAGCAATCTTTTCTGCACCTGTTGTTAAATCAGATTGAATTTGATCCTGATTAAACTTAACATCAGCCAGAATATCAACACTTTGTTCATCCCTAATACTTAACAATCCCTCTTTACTACTTCTAATAATTAAAATATCACCTAATGACAGAACTTTATCTGCTAAAGGTTGAGGAAAATGGGTATCATTATGAATAATTTCTAGCACATCAATATCAAACTTTCTTTGAATATTAGACTGTCTTAAGGTTTGTCCAATTAAATCGGAACGAGGAGTAATAATCACTTCAGTAACATAGTCATCAATGCCGTATTGACGATTAA
>JBFRWQ010000405.1:0-5379 GCA_051439665.1 Microcystaceae cyanobacterium
GCTTAATACCCAGTTTAATGAATGGTCAACTCAGCCTAACTTAGACCTTTATCCCACTTCTTTACAAGCAGAAATTGATCAGCTAACCACACAAATTTATACTGATGTTAATAATGGCGTATATCGCTGTGGGATGGCGCAAAGTCAATCAGCTTATGAAAGCGCTTGTCAAGCTTTGTTTGCTACTTTAGATCAATTAGAAGAGCGCTTAACTAATAATTCCTACCTTTGTGGTGAACAAATTACCTTAGCAGATGTTTGGTTATTTCCCACTTTGTTTCGCTTTGATGCCGTTTATTATCATTTGTTTAAGTGCAATTGTCGTCGGATTCAAGACTACCCTAATCTGTGGGCATTTAGCCAAAGAATTTATCAGTTACCAGGCGTTGCTGCGACTTGCAATATTAAGCAGGTAAAACAAGATTATTATACTAATTTGTTTCCCCTTAATCCAGGAGGAATTATTCCTTTGGGGAGTTAAGCGCTATTTGTTGTTAGTTACGAATTAGATATTTTAAAGCGTAGGGTGGGCAAGTCTGAGAAGCCTTTGAAACTAATGAGCAATTTATGTGCTTTGCCCACCATCCCTAACATAGTATTTAGAAACTGAAGACGCTTTTCCTATTATCCATAAACCACTCAATAATAAAAGTCCCCCTATCGAAGCAGGTTCATTAACAGATGTTTGTAAGCGAATATTATCTACTAGCAAAGCCGAGTGTCCGCTAGTTGCATTTTCATCCACAATTGCAAAAGATAAGGTAATCATTTCTGTGTTAGTAAACACATAACTAAACGGTTGGTAATTGGTTTCTGCGGTAAAAGCGGTTGGTGAACTGACAAAAGTGGCGGTATTAACTGAAGTAACAGGAATTAGGGTTTGATTGATACTGAAAAAAGCTAGGTCATTATTAGGAGCTATACTATTCGTTTCATCGGTTAAAAAATTATAATCAAAATGCAAAATATCTCCTGCTGAAACCATCAATTGGGTAGAATATTTAATGGCAGAACCTTGGACATAACTGCCTAAATCAGTAATAGGGTTATTACCAATATCAAAGAGAAACCCATTCACGGCTGTAGGAAATGTTGTTCCTTCTAAAGTATTGGGAACTAAAAATGGATTAAAAACAGGAGTCGTAGAAATACCCGTTTCACCTGTTTCTAATAATGCTTGAAAGTTGCCATCAGTCGGACTAACACCAAAGCTATTATCGGTCACAATGGCTTGTCCTGATGGAGAAATTATCCAATTACTTAAGTTTCCATCCTCAAAACTTTCGATAGGAATAATGGCTGCTAAGGAGGGTATTGATAGCAGGAAAAAAGACCCTGCTGTTAACATTAGGGACGCATAGCATTTGCTGAACATAACTCTCTCATCTCTCTTTTAAATTCTCTATAATCCTAATCCCGAAAGTTATCAGATAAGATCAATTCTTCTTATTTTTTTAGAATTAATATTTTTTTACGAATTCATAGGGAGGATAATTCCCAAACTAGAACCGGAGTTTTGTCCAAGCTCTGGGCAATTACAAGGAATTTGGCCATTAATCTAAGAAAGAGAAGCTGGGTTTACTAATATGGCACAAGCCCAACGATTATGCAGTTATGGACTTAAGCACATTTTGGCTCTCTTTAGAATGAAATAGCCCTGGATTTTATGTCCTTTTTAGAAGACAAAATCATCTGCATCAATCATGGTAGCATTCACATTTTGTAAGGTTGCTAAAGGTAACAAGTAAGAGGGAGCTAAATTAGCAAATGGGGCATATTTAACTATTGTATCACTTCCTATTTGAGAGACTTGTATATAATCCTCAAAGGGTGTAGAACCGACCTTAATCCCGTTCGCTTGATAAACTTGGCTAATATCGAGTAAATCATGGTCAGTTAGGTTACTATTATCGGCATTAAAGTCAGTAATAATATCACCTCCTGCATTCCAAGCAAGATATTTAAAAATATCATTACCTCCGTTACCCGATAAGGTTTGCTGCCCCATTTCACTGATAAGGGTTTCATCCTCACCCATTCCTGTAATGGGGTCAACATCATCTTTTAGTTCAATGGTAAGGGTTTTCTCGAAGCTTGCCCCTTCTGCATCAGTGGTTTTAATAATAATTTGATGAGAAGAAGCAGTTTCATAATCTAATAAGCTTCCATCGTTGACTCGTAATTGATGATCGGTAATTTTAAAGCGTCCACCTGCATCATCTACTAAGGTATAGTAATGTTGATCAGAGTCGATATCAATACTGCTTAAATTGCTAATAAGGGCGTTATCTTTGGCATTTTCTGTGATGCGATAACTGGTTAATTGAATATCAGTAGCTGGATCATATATTTCATTGACATGGAAAGTGGCAAAATGAATCTCATCAGAGAGGAATTTACCATCATTCACATAAAAACCCATCTGAGTATAATAATTACCAAACTCGTTATCTTCAGGGGTAAAGGTAAGGTTACCAGCTTCAATATCTGACGCTGAGATTTCTGTTGTATCAGTAACAATTTGTTCCCCTAATTTTAATGTACCTTGTTGGGGTAAAATTTCGATGATGACTGAGGTTAGGGTATCGTTTTCATCCCCTTGGATAAAAGGAAAGTCAGAAAGATTAAAGGTGTAGGGGACATCTTCATCAAGAAGAACGCTGAAATTGGCTGACTGAGGCTGTAAAATATTATCTGCTTGGTAGGTACTATTTTGGATAATGTTTGCCCAATTGTAAGCCCCAAAGGTTTGATTAAACTCAGCAACGGTAATTTGCAGTTCATTACTAGCAATTTGAGTAAGTAAATCTTGTAAATCTTGTCCCACATTGGCCATTTTACTGTTGAGTTGGAATATATCGTCATAAATACTATAAGTATTACTGCTCCATCCATAGTCAAGTACGGTAGCGTCTAAGGCCACGACGGCTGAATTTACAGCTGCTTGCGCTGCAAATTGTAGGTTAGGATGTAAATCGGGGGCAATTTCCTGAATAATTCCATCACTAACTGACTCTAAGTCAACTCCATTTCTTGTGATAAATATCTTGCTAATCTCATCGATAATCTGATTAATGGGTTTTTGGGTAAACGCTGCTAATTGTTCGCTAATTAACTGAACTTGTGCGCCGATCAGATAAACTTTAGAGGGATCATCAAGATTTTGGGGATATAAATATTCATCTTCTTCACCTGTATCGGGATTAATCCCCCTTGCTGGAGGATGAAGAACAGCAGATCCTTTAATATAAAAATCGACATTCTCATCAGTAATTAGGGTAGTATTGGGGTCAATAGGGACTGATATTTGCTCAAAATATCTAATCCCTAAAACGGGATCAAAAATGTATTGTTCTTCCCAAGAACTCCCTTCTAGAGTAAAGTTAGCATTTGTTCCTGCAACATACCATTTATCTAAGATTAAGGTTTGTGCTTCCTCAGCAGAAATATTTTCTTGACGGCCAATACGTTCGACTAAACTGGTAAAAGGAGTAATGACAGATGAACCGACAGGTGCGGTTAAAATACCATCAAAGGACAATTCTGAACCAGAATCGATTCCTCCAATCATCACTAAACGGGCTTCGGACAGATCAATGATTCCATTTTGGTTACTGTCTAATTGTTGGAAGGTGAAATCATCAATAATTAAATCAAATTGACCATTTTGATTGGTTGTGGTGGAGAGAATACCATCATCATTAATGCCGTTAAAGTTGGTATCAATAAAGACTGTTCCTCCTTGAATAAAACCATCAATGGCTTTACCATCAACTAAATTGTAAACCCCATCGCTAAATTGAATTTTTTCGATATTGACAAAGGTATCTGTTCCGTCTGCGCCAAGAATTTGATTACCGTTAATGGTGTATTCGTATTGGCTTCCGTCAAGAACCAAAATATCAATTCCTTCTCCTCCATCAATATAATCATCCCCTTTTCCTCCTTTTAGGGTATCGTCACCCCCTAACCCAAACAGAAAATCATTACCCTCTAAACCAGACAAGTAATTGGCTTCTGCTGTTCCTTTAATGGTATTGTTTCCCCCTGAACCAATAATATTTTCAACAGAAATTAAGGTTTCTTGTGCTGTTGCAAAGAAGACTTTTTCTAGATTAAGATCAACGGTAAAGTCAACATTAGTATAACTAAAGTCAACGGTGTCAATCCCCTCTCCTCCATCAAAGTAATCATTGCCAAAACCACCAACTAAGGTATCATTTCCTGCTCCTCCTTTAAGGGTATCATCCCCATTTTCTCCCCAGAAATAGTTATCCTTATGATCACCAATGAGTAAGTTATCTCCCCCTGAAGCAATCACATTTTCAATAGAAATTAAGGTTTCAACAACTGAGGAAAAGATGACTTTTTCTTGGGTTAGATCAATGGTAAAGTTGCTGTTGCTATAGTTAAAGTCAACGGTATCAACTCCTTCTCCTCCATCAAAATAATCAATCCCCAAGCCGCCATCAAGGGTATCATTTCCTTCTCCCCCATTTAGGGTGTCATTTCCTCCATTTCCACTAAGATAATCATCCCCTAAACCTCCATTTAATTGATCGTTTCCACTTTCTCCATCAAGGGTATCATTACCTGCTTCTCCGTTTAAATTATCGTCTTCATTTCCTCCATAAATGATATCATTATCGTTTCCTCCTTCTATGACATCATTTCCAGAATTACCATAAAGAGTATCCTGACCGTCTCCTCCTTGTAATAAATCTAGTCCGTTACCACCAATTAGGGTATCATCTCCTTTATAGCCCACTAGGGTATCATTTCCATCCCCACCATCGAGAGAATCATTGTCTTCTCCCCCATTGAGAGAATCATTTCCACTATCCCCGAATAGCTTATCTTTTCCTTGATTTCCTTTCAAGATATCATCACCTGTACCTCCTTCGAGAGAGTCATTATCTTCTCCTCCGTCGAGGGTATCGTTCCCTGATTCACCTTTCAAAGTGTCATTACCAATACCCCCTGAAAGACTATCATTGTCGTCATATCCTGCTAAATAATCATTTCCATCCCCACCGATTAGGGTATCATCGCCAGTATAACCGTATAAGGTATCATTATCCTCACCTCCATCGAGATAATCATCTCCTGCACGACCATATAAGGCATCTTGACCTAAACCAACATAAATTACGTCATTTCCTTCTCCCCCATTGAGATAATCATTCCCTGTACCGCCATCAATACTGTCATTGTCATCATAGACGTGAATTTTATCTGCACCCTCTCCACCGATTAAGGTATCATTGCCGTTATTACCGTAAAGAGTGTCGTTCTCGTCTCCTCCCTCAAGATAATCGTCTCCTTCTTCACCATATAAGGTATCCTGACCTAAATTGCCATAAATTGTGTCATTTCCTT
>JBFRWQ010000406.1:0-7162 GCA_051439665.1 Microcystaceae cyanobacterium
TTGTTTAACCACAGGAAGCGCCTGGAGACCTTTTTCCATAGCAATAGTAGCTGTTAAAGCGCTTATCCCTAATAAAAAGATCCGTCTAGATGAAAGCAAAGAAAATTTTGATTGATCAGAAGAAATAGTGAATAAAATGGACTTTTGTTGGGCTTTAGCCCCTCATAATGCCAAATAAGACTTATAAAACCTAGTTTTGGTAGAGATGGGGAAGAGGGGGGAGTGTGGGGAGAGGGGGGAGATTCTTGCCGAGAGAGTGATAACTGGGTTTTGTTAACCGGATTTGGTATTAAATAATCTAATTAATCAGACTGTTGTAGGGTGGGCTTTGCTCACCTTCTTTATTTAATAATAATTAGGTTAAATAACTTTATTTGATCATAACGTTAAAGAGTTATGATCTCAAATTCCTTATATTAAGAAGACTTTACGTTTGAACCAATTTTCCGTCCAAGCTCTTAAAATTGTAAAAGATGTAACAAAAAACCTTAAAGTAACCAATTATGCCTTTATTTGAAGCGCTTCCCCTTTCTCTTGCTCCCGATTTTCCCAGCAACAGCGAATTTAAAGTTAACGACACTACAGTTACGGTTGCCACTGTCACTAATCCTGACGTAGGAGTAGCAGATAATGGAAACTTTGTCGTTGTTTGGCAACAACCTTTTAATAACAATGCTAACGATCTTGATGTCGTATTCCGTCGATTTGATGCAGAAGGGAATCCTTTGGATACCGATGATCAAATTGCTACGAATCAGTCTGGTAATCAAACTGCCCCTGCTATTGCAGTTGCTCCTGATGGACGTTTTGTTATTGCTTATGTTGATAATGATGATATTTTTGTCCGACGCTTTGATGCTAATGGGACTCAATTAGGTGGTGCAATCTTAGTATCCACCTTTGAGCAAGCAAAAGTCCAGTCTGCTCCTGATATTGCGATCGATGCAGAAGGCGATTTTTCCGTCGTCTGGACTCATCAATTTGGCGTAGGTGATCGGGATGTACGAGGTAGTGTTTTTAACGCTGATGGAACAATTATTCAAGCAGATACAGCGATCTCTGTAAGTGCTAGTGATGAATTTGATCCTTCAATCGCCGTTATTCGAGAAGAAAATAACAATAATCCTGATAGTGTTTTATCTGCGGTGGTGAGTTGGACACAAGATACCGGCTCCGACTTTGATATCCTCTTTCAAAGATTTGGCAATGAGGGTAATACATTAGGTTCATCAGTCAATGCTGTATCCCTTACTAATCAAGCTAGGAATCAACAGGAATCTTCCATTGCTATTGATCAAGATGGGAACTTTGCCATTGCTTGGACTCATGAATTTGGTGTTGGTGATGATGATATTCATTTTCGCCGTTTTAACCCAGATGGAACGGCTGTAGATAACACTGAGATTATTGTGGATAATTCCAGTGGCGATCAAGATGAACCTGTGATTGGGATAACAGGGGTGGTGTCTGGTGATGGTTCCGATGATCCGAAGTTTGTTATTGCTTACGAAGATGATGTGGATGAAAGCGTCAAGTTTCGAGAATTTGATAGCGATGGTGATTCTTTAGGTGACTCAGAGGATTATGGTGTGAATTCTGATTTTGCCGATAATCCTGCGATCGCAATTAATGACCAAAATCAAATGATTATTACGGCAGATGACGATCAAACTCATGCCTTTGATCCCTATGCTCGACAATTTGGCGTAACCAGCACAGATTTAGGCGCTTTGACTTTAACAGGAGGAACGGCTCAAATTGCCTATGTTGCTTATTACGGCAGACCTGCTGATAATAGCGGACAAACTTTTTGGAATGATACTTTATCCCTTAATAATGTTAGTTATTCTCCTCGCAATGGTGATTTACTAACGGGACAAGAGGAAGTTATCTATAATCTTATCGTCAATGATTTTGGCAATTCAGCAGAAGCCAATCGACTGTTTGGTGGACTAAATAATGAGCAGAGAATCAATCTGGTTTATAATCATGCTTTTGACCGAGATGCAGAAGCAGGTGGGCTTGCGTTTTGGACAGAACAGTTAAATCTGGGTAATGCGACTTTAGCAACATTTGCCTTAGAAGTAGCATTAGGAGCGCAAAATCAAGATATTGTTACCCTACGCAATAAAATTGAAAGTGCTGCCCGTTTCTCTACCTCTATTGATACCCCTCAAGAAACTATTGCTTATGTAGGAGGGACAGGCGAATTATTTGGACGGACTTGGTTAGATGATTTTGGAGATACTGTTACTTCTCAAGCTAATGTTAATGCAGCCTTAGATGATTTAGTAGCGGGCTAATTAATAATGTTGGGTTTGTTGGTTATCTGTTGAGATAGAGAGGGGGAAGAGGGGGTAGGTATTCATTCTCCCTACACTCCCCACATTCCCCTGTATCGGTTAAACAGCGCCAATTTTGTAATCTAATAAAATTTATAGTTTATTATTTATTTTATCAAAAATAGTATGTCAGATAATTATTATTTAATAGTTAAACTATAATTCTCATTATCCTCTAAGGTTGCCCAATCTAGATCAGGATTAGCTTTAAGCGCTTTTTTAATATCATTTAAACGTGGTTTAGCCTCTATCTTAAGATACTGTTCAGGGATTCTCTCAGGGTCAATAATTGCTACTTTAGGGGGAAGTTTTCTTAAACTGAGTTTTCCCTCAATTCCTTCCAATTTTGTTTTTCCCGTTAATCTCATTTGACGGATTAAATAGGCTTTTAATCGATCTGCTTGACTTTGGGCTTCATTAGCCAGTTCTCTGAGCCGTTTTGCTTCATTTTTACGGGCTTCTGCTACCGTTTCTTGATGGCGTATATAAGAAGCGATACTTAAGGCTTTTTCCTCGAAGTTTTCCGAAGCTTTTAACCAATCATCAAATAGTGCTTTAATTTTGGTTTCCTTTTCTTCCTCACTTAATGTTTCATCGTCTTGGATGTCATTAATAGAAGATTCTAGGGTTAATAAATCGTCTGATAATTGCCAAAGAGTTGTCATAGATTAATGAAGAATGAAAAATGAAGAATGAAAAATTTTAATCTATCCCTTTTACTGAGAACAGTTAACTATGAAACTGTTAAAGATTGACCATTATTTCTAGGGGTTAACTTCAGGATAAAAGGAACAGCTTTTTGACTCCACTGCTGAGGAGAGGGGAAATCAGATGCATCTGTCCCCCAACAAGTTTGCAGCATCTCTGTGTTAATAATACCAGGATTAAGGGCAATCACACCAATTCCTTGAGGAACTTCCTGTGCTAGTCCTTGACATAATCCTTCAATTGCCCATTTACTGGTACAATAAGGGACAACTTCAGGAGAAGTAGAACGTCCCCACCCTGAACTAAAGTTAACAATTATCCCTTTTCCTTGAGCAATCATAGCAGGTAAAAATCCTCGAATAGTTCTGACCACACCATTAATATTAATATCTGTTAACTGGCAAAATTCTGTTTCGCTGACTTCCCATAACGGTTGAGGTGAATTAATAATAGCTGCATTATTAATCAAAAAGTCGGGACTTCCCCATTCTTTAATGATACCTTGCGCCCAGTTTTGAACCTGTTGATCATCAGCTAAATCAACCACTTGAAAATTATGATCAGGATAGCGATTACTTAAAACATTAATTGCTTCAGATGAACGACCACACCCGATCACTTGATGGCCTTTCTTGATAAATCCATCAGTCATTGCTTGACCTAAGCCTTTTGTTACTCCTGTAATTACAATTGTTTTTTGCATTGTTGCTCTCTAGTCTATGGGGTCTTTGATCTAATCTATCAGATAATGTTCTCTGTTACCTAAAATCTCGATTTAACCACCCCATTTAATCATTCTCTAATCTGTTGATTCGGCTTTTGACAATTGTTTTAATGGGTAATAATAAAGAAGATGATTGATCTTGTAATGGAATAAAACCATACTTGCCATAAAATGCTTGGGATTTTTCGTCAATAGTATCCACTCTAACCGCAAAAATAGCCATTTCTGATGAAGCTCGTACTGCTCTACTCAAAGCGTGCATTAAGAGGGTTTTTCCTAGTCCCTTTCCCTGTACTGTCTTATCTACTGCTAATTGTCCAATTAACATCACAGGTGCTGGATATTTCGGTAATCCCTTTTTCAGAGAATCAGGAAGATTAGCAAATTCAATACTAGATGCACTGACAGAATAATAACCGACAATCACATTGCTTTCAGGTTTGGTTGCTACAAAAGTCAACGAATATTTCTTCTTAACGTTTTGACTAGCATACTTTTTTAAGAAATCATTTAACTGAGGATAACCACAATCAAAATTGGACTTATCAAAACGATTCTCCAGAGAACTAATAACCCACTTCATTAAAGTTCGTATTCCTCCTGAAATTCCTTCATCGCTTCCACAAGCGCTTTTTCTGGATGGGGAGGATTGGCCAATAGTTGCAAAAATAAGTCTCTATCAGTATCAGATAATACTAATTTCTCATGTTTCTCTACATCTGCTTGTGCTGCTGCTAAACCGTGGGATAGCAAATAAGTACTAAGACTCATTCCATTTAACTCAGAAGCTTTTTCCAATAAGGATTTTTGTGCTTCGCTGACTCTGAGATCAATTCGTTTGTCTTTGCTGTTGCTGCTTTTCATCGATATATTGATAAATATCCTAAGCTGATCCTATCTCAATTCTCGGCAAAAGTACACACAAGGTCATAAGGCGCAAAAAATATCGAGATTTTATGTTCACCTATCGATTTAAGATAATCTATATTGTTTAATAATATATAAGGATAATCAATGTTATTTCGTCAGCTATTTGATCAAGAGAGCAGTACTTATACTTATCTTATTGCCGATCAGGAGACAAAAGAAGCGCTCTTAGTGGATACTGTCCTAGAGAAGGTTGAACGAGAGGTTAAACTCCTCAACGAGTTAGGGTTATCCCTACGCTACACCTTAGAAACCCATATTCACGCTGATCATATTACAGGGGCATCTCAATTAAAAGAAAAAACAAATTGCATGAGTATTATGCCAGCAGGGGTCAAAGTTGACTGTGCAGATCGTTTTATTAAGCATCACGAAAGGTTTAAACTAGGATCGGTGGAGATTGAAGCGCTGGCAACTCCTGGTCATACGGACAGTCATATCGCTTATTTAGTCAACCAAACCCATTTATTAACGGGAGATGCTTTATTAATTCGAGGTTGTGGCCGTACTGACTTTCAAAGCGGTGATCCAGGAACGTTATTTGACTCAGTAACAGACCATTTATTTACCTTACCTGATCACATACGGGTTTATCCTGGTCATGACTATCATGGTCAAACTGTCTCTTCAATTGGGGAAGAAAAACAGTGGAATCCTCGCTTTTTCGGTCGAACTCGCCAGCAATTTATTGACTTGATGGAGGGTTTAAATTTACCCAACCCTCGGAAAATGATGGAAGCAATTCCAGCCAATGAACAATGCGGTAGGATTTTACAGTGAACAGTAATCAATATTTTTGCATAATTTTTTTAAGTAAACACAAGTAAAAATGAGGTAAAATAGATGATTGAGAGCATAGGTTATTTTTTCGCTTTATTAATCGGGGTTAGCCTTGGATTATAGGGGGGAGGCGGTTCTGTTCTCGCTCTTCCTGTCCTTGTCTATATCATGCAGGTTGAACCCAAATCAGCGATCGCAATGACGCTTGTAATTGTCGGCAGTGTCAGCTTCTTGGGTTGTCTTCCTCACCTGTTTAAGGGCAATATTCCGCTAAAAACGGCGTTAGCTTTCGGAACAGCCACGACAATTGGGGCCTATGGTGGCTCAAAATTAGCAGGACTTCCTTTTATCACCAGTAACTTGCAAATGATGATTTTTGGTATGGCTATGCTTATGGCGGCCAGTCTCATGATCTATCGTACCAGTCGGGCTAAGGATTATGGTCAAGAAAACCTAGACGAGACTCAATACATTACACCTGCTTGTCAGTATTGTTGGTTATGGTTAATGACAGAAGGATTAGGAGTCGGTATCTTGACAGGGTTAGTGGGAGTAGGTGGGGGATTTGCGATCGTTCCTGCTTTGGTATTATTAGGAAATATCCCAATGAAGCAAGCAATAGGAACTTCTTTACTGATTATTGCTTGTAATGCGATCGCAGGATTGCTTGGTTATTTAGGACAAGTTCCTTTAGATTGGCCGTTAACCATTTCCTTTACTTTTTTAGCAGCATTGGGTACTTTCATTGGCTCTTATTTAGTACAGTTTATTTCAGCAAAGCAGTTACAAAAGGGGTTTGGTTACTTTTTGTTAATTATTGCTGCTTTTGTCTTAGTTCAGAATTTAGCCTTTTAGAGGAATTAAGAAGGTGTGCGTAAATTTATGTAAAGAAAGAAACATGAAGAAGGAAAGCATACCTACTTCAGAAAATAAAAAAATCTGTATTAGAAATAACGGTTAAATAAAGATTCACAAAAAGATAAAAACGTTTAACAAAAACTCGGCAATCTGAAATTTTTATTAAAATAAAATCTATTGACTAGGAATGGAAGTAAAATCAGGATGAACAGTAAAGTAATTGAGCAAACAAAGGAAACAAAATGACGTTTTTTAGTAAGTTTAGAAATCAAATCTTAGGTTTAATAGTTGTTGGTACAATTGCGCCAGTCTTGACCGTAGGACTCTATAGTATTCTTTCATCGAACCGAACTTTAGTTAATCTGGTATCTCAAGATATGAAACTAGAGGGAGAACAAAGTGCAGAAGCAATTAATTTATTTTTGGACAATATTCAAGCAGATGTTATCTATTTGAGTGAAACTCCACCCATTCAAGGTATAGTAAGAGCGAGAGAAAATGGTGGTATAGATCCGAGTGATGGTTCAACTTATGAATCTTGGTTTAATCGATTAAATAGTATTTTTAGTTCATTTATTAAGGCCAGAGGTTATTATTATCAAATCCGCTATTTGGATGAAAAGGGTAACGAATTAGTGAGAGTAAATAATAGCAATAATCAAATCGAAATTGTCTCAAAATCTCAGTTACAAAATAAAAGTTCTTCTAGTTATTTTACCGACACAATTCATTTAGGAAAAGGAGAACTTTATGTTTCTGCTATTAACCTTAACAAAGAAAAGGGTGTGATTGAAAAACCGATAGCCCCAGTAATTCGTTATGC
>JBFRWQ010000407.1:0-3237 GCA_051439665.1 Microcystaceae cyanobacterium
ATTAAAGGGTATTTTACCAAAGGTTTACGCCCAACAGAAGCTAGATAAGAGTTCATTGGGGGGATTAATCGATTTAATTGGCAGCGCTAAGTTAGTCAGTGAGGCGAAGGAGAAAACGGAACAGTTAGCCTTAGATTTAGAACAAAATGCTCAGAAATTAGCTAAGGGAGATATATTAGGACAAGTTTATGAGTATTTTCTGGGACAGTTTGCTTTAGCGGAAGGGAAGAAGGGGGGACAGTTCTACACCCCTGAAAGTATTGTTAAGTTATTGGTAGAAATGGTTGAACCCTACCAAGGGAGAGTATTTGACCCCTGTTGTGGGTCAGGGGGAATGTTTGTCTGGAGTGAGAAGTTTATTGAACATCACCAAGGACGGTTAGATGATATTTCTATTTATGGTCAAGAAAGTAATGAGACCACATGGCGTTTATGTAAGATGAATTTAGCTATTAGGGGCATAGATACCAGTCAGATTAAATGGAATAATGAGGGGTCTTTTCTCAATGATGGTCATCCCGATTTAAAGGCTGATTTTATCTTAGCTAATCCCCCGTTTAATGATAGTGATTGGAGTGGGGAGTTATTAGAAAATGATGGGCGGTGGCAATATGGAAAACCCCCCGCAGGAAACGCTAATTTTGCATGGGTACAGCATTTTCTTTATCATTTATCTCCGACGGGTTGTGCAGGGTTTGTCTTGTCGAATGGGTCACTGTCTTCTAATACAGGGGGGGAGGGGACAATTAGGGAGACGTTAGTTAAGAATGATTTAGTGGATTGTATTGTCATGTTGCCAACTCAGTTGTTTTATAACACGGGAATTCCTGCTTGTTTATGGTTTCTCAGTCGTTATAAGAATGGTAATAAGCATCGAGATAGAAAGGGTGAGGTTTTATTTATTGATGCTTCAGAAATGGGGGAAATGGTTAGCCGACGACTTCGTAAGTTAACCGATAGTGATATTAGTAAGATTGCTAATACTTATCATCAGTGGAAGAAAAAGGAAAGTAATTATGAGGATATCAAGGGATTTTGTAAGTCAGCGACAAGTGGGGATATAGAAAAGCATAAATATGTCTTAACCCCTGGGCGATATGTGGGCATTCCCGATGAAGAAGACGATGGAATTCCATTTGAAGTCAAACGAGATGATTTAATGGCAGAATTGGGGTCACAATTAGCAGAAGCTGAGGTTTTAGATGAGGAGATTAGGGAACAATTGGCTAAGGTGGGATTTATGATTAAAGACCCTTTAATGTTTGTTATTGAAAAGGAGGATTAACTCATGATTGAAGACCTAGAAATTAAACAGAGAATTACTGCAAGACTAGAACAATTAACCACAGAGGAATTAAGATTAATTGACAATTTATTAATCAATCTTAATTCTTATTTTGAAGATCAAAAAACATTAGATAATCTTGCCAATCCAGAAGATAATCAACAAGAATTTGTGAAGTCTTTGCAAGGAAAGTATGCTCATGCAGCAACTAGCAGCGATGATTTTGCTCGTAGGAAACAAGAGGAAATAGATTGGGAGGAACGCAATCAATGAGAATCGTTTTAGATGCTTGTGCCGTTATTGCTTTTTTTCGCAATGAAGAAGGCGCAGATGTAGTTAGAGAAACGATTAATGATCAAGATAGTGATTTAATGATTCATGTCGTTAATCTTTGCGAGGTCTATTATGATTTTTATAGAGATATAGGAGAATCACGAACCGAACAATTAATACAGGAATTAGATCTAATTAATGTAACAACTCGCTTTGATTTAACTGCTAGTTTTTGGCGACAGGTAGGGAAATATAAAGCTACTATTAAGCGTATTTCTCTGGCGGATTGTTTTGCTTTAACTTTAGCTAATCTCGAAGGAGGGGTTTTAATGACTTCTGATAGAAAAGAGTTTGAACCTATCGTTCCGCTTAATATTTGTCAGATTAAATTTATTCGTTAAATCCTCAAGGAAGGTGTACAATTTAAGAGTATATTAAGTACAAGAGGTATCACTATGAAGTTACAAGATAAGTTAACCGAAAAGCGAGAGGAAATCTTAACCATTGCTGCTAAACATGGCGCATTTAATGTGAGGGTGTTTGGTTCGGTAGCAAGGGGTGAGGAAACGGAAAATAGTGATATTGACTTATTAATTGATTATGATTTAGCGAAAACATCACCTTGGTTTCCTGTGCGTTTAATTCGGGATTTAGAGACAATTTTAGGACGTAAAGTAGATGTAGTGACTGTTAAAGGCTTAAAGGAGAGACTTAGAGATAAAGTATTAGAGGAGTGTATTAAGTTATGAGAAGTGATCTTGAAAGGTTAAGAGACATTCAAGAAGCGATTAACAAAATTGAAAAATATGTTGACAGAGGAAAAACTGTCTTTATGGAAGATGAGTTAATCCAGACATGGATGTTGTACAATTTACAAATAATCGGAGAAGCGGTAAAAGCTCTTTCTCAATCGTTTAAGATGGATTATGATCACATTCAATGGACTGATATAGCAGATTTTCGTAATCTATTGGTTCATGAATATTTTAGGGTTGATTTAGAGATTGTTTGGCAAATTATCGAACAAGAAAACCCTATGTTAAAGCCCCAAGTTGAGTTACTGTTACAGGAGGTCTCACCATGAAGTTAAAAGAAAAGTTAGCTGAAAAAAGAGAGGATATCCTCAAGATTGCTGCTAAACATGGCGCATTTAATGTTAGGGTATTTGGTTCGGTAGCAAGGGGGGAGGAAACGGAAAATAGTGATATTGACTTACTCATTGATTATGATTTAGCGAAAACATCGCCTTGGTTTCCGGGGGGATTATTGATAGATTTAGAAGATTTATTAGGGTGTAAGGTTGATATAGTAACAGAAAAAGGTCTTCATTATTTTATTAGAGAACGAGTTTTAAAGGAGGCGATTAAATTATGAATGAGGACTTAGTTTATTGAGAATATATTGTAGATTGTATCGATAAAATTAAGAACTATTCCCAAGGGGGTAGGGAGGTATTTTTTAGGGATTCTATGGTACAAGATGCTATTATTAGGAGGTTACAAACCTTAGCAGAATCAACTCAACGACTTTCTGAGGAATTAAAGGCTGATATATCAGGAGTAGATTGGCGGAATATTTCAGGGTTTAGAAATATATTAGTACATGATTATTTAGGAGGGATTGACCTTAATACAGTTTGGGATGTGGTAGAAAATGATTTAGATGATTTAAAAGCTAAG
>JBFRWQ010000408.1:0-3402 GCA_051439665.1 Microcystaceae cyanobacterium
TCTAAAACGGGTTCAGGTTGCCGAGTCCGAACAGGGGTACGAACAGGAATTCCTGTTCCCAGTTGATTTTCAGGTTTAGCAGTAGGAGGATAATACATATCCTCTGTGTCTTTCTCCCAGGGGGGTCGCCCAATTCCCAGACGCTCTAGAACACCCACTGAAACTTGAGATAGACGTTCTTCGGCCCCTTCAAAGACAATTAAACGATTCGGTCCACTACTTACCACTTCTTCTATCGATAATTCATAGGTACTAAGAAGTTGCTCAGGAATCTGGGGAAGACCTAAAGACGCAATAACAATAGAAATGACCTTACCACTTGCGCTATCAAATTGAAAATCCCGAACTCGACCGATTGGTTCACCTGCTTCAGTAATGACTTCACAGTTGACGAGGGGACTAAATAAATCAACTTCTACACTTTCTATGACATCCTCATCCTCAACGAGAATGACATCCCCTGTTTGGCTGACATTTTCTAAGTACAGGTATTGACACATTCCAGAAAGGGCTAACATATTGTCCCGTAAACCAAAGGCCACGACCTCTCTTTGGTCAACATCAACTAAGATTTCTTTGACGACTCCTAATTTTTTTCCCGTGTTTCGGGTAATGACTTGGGTGTTAATAAACTCGTTACGAAGGCGGATGTTGTCAGTTGTCATTGTGATTTTAATTAGCGCAATGGCTTTTACTATACTAAAGATAAAATATGGTAAGGAAAGGATGGTAAGTTGTCTTAGTCTATTGATAATAGCTTAGATCGCTCAACTTCTATCACTCCTCTGATTCAATCAACTGTTGAGAGTTTAGGGTTAACATAGAACTTAACATTTTCCTGCCCCATTGTAACCAATTTCGACGGTTGACTTGGTAAGGGCAAGGTTCGGATTTCCTACAATAGTTATAAAAAAACACCCCCTGCTTAACGAGGGGGTTAAAAGGATGAAAATAGACTTATTTTAAGCAGCAGCTAGTCCGTGGGAAGACATTCTCATAATTTCACGGGTATTAAAGCCAATATTACTTAGCGCTTCTCCATAGCTAATCATAAAGTCTTCCACAAGCGCTTCTTTTTCCATTGCTAATGTTTTAGCGTCTTCTTCTACTTGATTGAGCATTTTCCAGACAATCGGTAGATTTTCCGAGTTAGCTTCTTCTAACTCAGCTTTCGATTCCTCAAAATGCTCGTTTAGCCAAACTTCACCAAAATTAAGGTGGGTATATTCATCCTTCACTACCCCTTCAGTAATTTTACGAGCAAAAGGGTCAGCAACAGGAATGTAGATATTGTAAGCTGCGATCGCAAAAGCTTCAATAATCAAAGATTGAATGAGAAAACAGGTCACAATTTTCCCTTCTGCTTGAGCTTTTTGGAAATTACCATGTAGTTGAGCAAAAAACTCCTTAGCATACTCCATATCAGGCTCAACACATAAATTCTTCCCACAAGCTTGAAAGCCCTTCTTATGACGATTTTCCATTTTCGCCAAACGGGTTAACTCTTCTTGGTGTTGAGGGAGCATTTCACCCATTTTTAGGTAATTACTGTAAGCTTCCTGTTCTCCTTCAATCACAATCGCATTAATACGGCTATAGGCATCTTGATAGATGTTATTGGTGTAATCTAATTCGGGGCGGACAGCGACTTCTGGCATAAGAGTTTAATCTCCTCTAACAAATGTGAGAGTACGTTTTTAAATACAATGGCAAACGAAATTATATCCTAATATAGCCTATAGGGGTTAGGGGACAGACAGTAATTAGGCTCAGACACCATATATTAAACCCATTTCTCCATCAAAATTTGTGATTGTTGCTATAGAGAAACCTTTATCGAGGGAGTTGTTGCCAAATATACATATCTAGAAAGGTCTTACTTAGTGATTCAACCAATTAATTAAATCATCAATCGTATCAAAGTCTAATAAAGCTTCTCCTAATGCTTCTATTTGCTCTATATTTAAGGACATTATTTCTGTTTCCAAGCTAGGAGGAATTTGTCCTAATTTGCGTTTCAGAAGACGAAGGGTTAAATTTTTTTCTCCCTGTTCAATTCCTTGCTCAATTCCCTGTTCAATTCCTTGACGCATCCAACTGGTAGTAATTTGCATAACTTTCTCCTGTGTAGGTTGACTAAAGTTGCTCATCTCTTGTTGAAAATCCCTTTCTTCTGATGGGTTTAAGGTTAGATAGGTATCTATGAAGCCAGAAATTAATTGCATTCTAGCAGGATCTAGTTTCAATGTCACCAGTAAGCGAAGACATTCAGCTTTAACTTTTGCTCTTTCTTTAGCGTCCATTTTCATTTTAGCCATTAAAGCAGACGCAACAGGGTTAGGTTGGGTTAAAAAGTCTCGCCAATTTAAACGATTTAGTTGAATGACTTGATAGTTAAATTCTAAGACTTTAAAATCAGGAAAGTTAACTTTATGTTGATGGGTGGCTGCTTTTTGAGGACGGTCATAAGAGAAGATAACAATAGGATAAATGGGTAAGGAAAATTTTTCATAAAAGCGAGCAAAATAGGTAAACATTCGCTTACCAAAGTTAGTATCAGGACTTGATTGTGCTTCTACATGAATCAGGAAATAGGTATCTTTTCCTTGGAATTTAGCTCGTACAATTAAGTCGCTTTCATGTTTTTCTCCTTCCGTAACGTCGGTAAAGACTTCTTGGTCAAGGAAGGTAATCGAATTAGTATCTAGGTAGTTGATGACAGAAGGGAAAAATAGGTCAATAAATTCGACAAAAAAGGTACTAATCAGTTCTTTGAATAATTTTCATCAAAAAAATGGTTTTGAAACCCCGTCGTCCTACGACGGCTTTACTATTAGAGTCTAACACTTCACAGAATAATGTGTTAGAATGTGAGCTATGGAAAAAGCCCAGTCCTATCGATTTTACCCAACGCCTGAACAAGAGTCGCTCTTGCGACGCACATTGGGTTGCGTAAGATTGGTTTACAATAAGGCTCTCCACGAAAGAACTCAAGGGTGGTACGAACGACAAGAAAAAATTGGATACGCTCAAACCTCCTCAATGTTAACCTCTTGGAAAAAACTTGAAGATTTGGACTTTTTAAATGAGGTAAGTTGCGTTCCTTTACAACAAGGACTCAGACATTTACAAACAGCCTTTGCTAACTTTTTTGCGGGTCGTACCAAGTATCCTAACTTTAAGAAAATACATCTGGGAGTGAGTGCCGAATTTAGCAATTCTTCTTTTAAATATAGAAAGGGTCAGATTTATTTAGCTAAATGTAAAGAACCATTAGATATTAGATGGTCAAGACAGATACCAGACGGATGTGAACCAAGCACGGTAACAGTTAGACTCCATCCGTCTGGACGTTGGCACATTTCTCTTAGATTTGACGACCCAACCATTAAACCTTTACCT
>JBFRWQ010000409.1:0-3793 GCA_051439665.1 Microcystaceae cyanobacterium
AAGGTCGGTAAGGGATTATTGACAGTCCCTAAACGATATTTTTTGACCAATCTATCTAAATCATATCGTAAACAAGCGCAGACGCGTCTTCAGACCGTCGGAGCTTAACGTTTGGAATCCACGCGTTTTTAAACCGTGGAGATGTCAACATGAAAAGATCGTATATGATGAAGGGAAGAGAAAAAAGTTAATAGAGGAGGCGACAAGTATGGTGAAGCAAATGAGCGATCGCAAGCCCGTCAGCGTTAAGCTAGAAGATCATATTGTTGTGAAGACAAGGATTCCGCAAGAACAGCACGCTGCACTACGAGCAGGATTTGTTGGTTATCCCGTTAACCCTCGTTGGAATGTTGATAAGTACTGTGCTTGGAAAGCAGGCCGCCAACTACGCAACGATTTGCAACAAGGTAAATTAGTGATCAGACCTTCTGATTATTGCCTTATTTGTGTAACACAAACAAAAAATCGTTCTAATCCTAATCCTAATCATAAACGTTTAGACGGACTGATACGTCCGATTGCCACATGGACTCAGAACATTCTGACAACCCTTCCCACCAGTTAACCTTACTAATAGGGGCGGACACAAATATATGTGTTTCGTCCCTTAAAATTTATGAGCAAATTATCGTCATTCTGATGCAATAGAGTTTAATCTATAGATAAAATATTAAAGGTAAGAGAATAAAGGAGTTTTGATGTCATATAGTCAATTTACTAGCCTAGAAATGATTGAGACTAATTTTAGTGTCACTATTGCTGATAGAATCAATCTTTTTGCTAATATGCCCACAGCAGAGCCGAGTCATTTTCTCAAACAAACCCTACAAGAAAATTTATCTTTAGCATTGGCAATTAATACAGAAAAAGCTCGATCTTAATTAATAGTCACGCCTATTTTAGTGGAATTAAGAAAAAAATTAAACTATCAAATCAGCTTATTTTCAGGCAAAGAATTTAATGTTGACCTAGAGAAAGGGTTAACAGGATTTTGTGATTTCTTAATTAGTCAATCTCCCGAACAATTATTGATTAAAGCACCTGTCATTGCTTTAGTGGAAGCCAAAAATGATAATATACAATCAGGTTTACCTCAATGTATGGCTGAAATGATTGCTGCTCAAACATTTAATAAAATAAGAAATAATAATATTTCTCAAGTTTATGGGGTAGTTACGACAGGAACAAACTGGAAGTTTTTACAGCAAAATGATACAGTGATCGAAGTCGATTTAAACGATTATTTTATTAACAATCTTAGTCAAATATTAGGCATTTTGACATATATGATTACTCATAAAAGTACATAAATTAATTATAACATACTCTGCTCTCCCGACTTAAAAAGTATGAGCCAGCGCTTGTAATTCTGAGGCGATAGAGTTTAATCCATAGATCAAAGCAGACATCCGTTTAATTTCACTAGCTTGGAGAGTTGATGAGCGAATATCATCCTCTTTGATCTCCATTAAACGATCACGGATAGCTTGATTAAGATCGGGTAAAGTCTGAAGAGAGTGATTAGATATGTCCTTAAAGGTTAAATGAGTTGCTTTAACTAGATTTTCTATTTCAGTTTGTATTGGCCAATGAAGTTGATCACTATCTCCCCCTTTTAAAGCAATTCCTAAATCTAAGACTAAACGAAAAAGTGCATTGAGATGGGAGTTAACTTCACTCCAGCGCTGATAAGGAATTTCATTAGCAAAAGGTGACCAAATTTCGGTTCTTGCATTTCCTAGTAATGATTCAATTCCATTCAATTGTTTGGTAATATCACCGATTAATTGCTGACGAACTTGAGTATTGACTATTAGATTTCCTTGTCTATAATCATTGATAAGTTGATCATAGAATTGCCCCATACTAGCCAGTACTTTTTTCATAGCAGGTTCAAGTTTATCTATATCTCTATTTGGCCAAAAAGCAATATTAACTATGATTCCCACACTAGCGCCGATAAAAATATTCCAAAATCGTAAACCCAGATATTCAAATGGTTCGTTACTATAAGATGCACTAAGAGCTAAAATAAGAACAACAACCGCAAAAGATAATAAGCGCTTTGGCAACTTAAACCATGATCCTGCTGTGATTAGAGCAATGATTCCTAGTGGTAAACTAATAATTGGATTTCCTTGAAATGCCGTATTAACAATCATGCCAAAAGATGCCCCTAGTAAAGCAGATTTTAGTTTATCTAATACATAACTAACTGTATCCCCTGCAATGGGATGAATACAGAGAATAGATCCATAGAGAACATAGTTCATATTTCTCGTCTGAATTGTGTTGCCAATGGCAAACGCTAAGGCCGCACCTAAAGCAAGTTTGATAATATATTGATTGATATTCATGGTTTATGTTTATCCTTTGATTTCTACTAATTCTAATTGAGTAGAAGAGACTTGAGAACGAGAAGTTTCTAGGAAAGTAATTGTTTCACAGAGAGTTTTGACTAAGCCTTCTAAACGATGTTCGATTAAGCCTACTATGAGACGGCTAGTGAGATTAAAAGACTGTGTTTCACCATTATCTCTCATTTCATTTAATTTATTTTGCCATTGTTGTAGGTTAAGATTGGGATTAGGAATGATAAGGTTAGAAGTAGAATCAAGGGTGATAGTGGCCAATGCTAAAAAGGTTTGACTTAAGGTCTGATTTAAGTCAGATAGTTCAGGTCTAAGTTGATTTAATAAGGGATTATATTGATATTTTTGGATCAATTCTCCTAATTCTTGTAGATGTAAAAATATCTGTCGTTGTAACTGGATTAAATTTCCCCATCTCTGTTGCTCTGAGGAAGATAAACTATTAGTCATTGTCGCAATTTTAAACGCTTTACCAATTCCTTTTATGGTTGCTTTGATTTGAAGTGTTAATGAGGAGGAATCAGATTGATCTCCACTAGGAGATAAAATACTCCGATTCAAAGTCTCTAAAAGATGAAAGAGTTGACTCACCTGTTTTTCGACAATTTTACTACTATAAACTGGCCAGAAAAGCCGATCAACTAACCAGCCTAGCGTCACTCCAACTAAGATCAGTGTCATAATATAAACAGCCGTTGTGTAGGGAGCAGAGGAGACAAGAACAGGGATTCCTAAATAAATACCTAGTGATAATAAACCAAGACGGACTGAAACCGATAGCCAAGTTTTAACAACCCATCCTGTTAGTAAAACAAAGGCGAGAATGATCACACTATTTACCTCAGTCATCCCAGCGATAAATGCAGCAAATACTGAGGTGACTGTAAAAAGGGCAATCATTTTTCCTATGATAATCTGCTTTAATTCAATGGGATCTGGGAATAACCAAACCACAACAAAAATATATAAAGGACCAAAGAAACTTAAGCTGGCTTGAATATTTAGCACTAATGTGACGCTCAGTGCTAGGGGAGTTGCGATCGCTAATTTAATTAATTTGTATCGATAAACTTGATCCATTTCAGTTAATTGGCTGCATTAGGTAGGATGGGCTTCGCCCATTAAATCATATAATTAATGGACAATTAGCTCATTATTAACTACGATCAATCTCTTTTATCCAGCGAAAACTAGCCATTACATAACTCATATAGTCGTTTCAAATAAGTTTAAGACACTTTGAGCATGAGCTAGTTTTCCCACATAATAAGCATTAAGGTGGGCAAAGCCCACCCTACCTATGTCTCATTCTTATTTGAATTCACTATAACTAATTATTGCGAGGATTAAACCATGATTCCTGTACAAGATGCTGAAAATTTGATTTTACAGTTAATTAAGCCCCTAACAGAGACAGAAAC
>JBFRWQ010000410.1:0-5688 GCA_051439665.1 Microcystaceae cyanobacterium
CCCTGTTCCTCTCATGTTTCCGCCAATATAAATATTTCCCCCTCCTGTTGTCGCTGATACATCTAAAGTAGCAGTCCCATCAATGGTTAAATTCTCTCCTAACAGAAAAATATTCCCCCCTTCAGCCGTTAAATTACCTGTATTAGTAACATTTTGACCATTGATATATAATTTTTGTCCTTCTCACACTTGAAGATTCCCCTGATTAATAATATCCCCTGTTTGTCCTTCCAACACAAAGCCAATGGGAGCAGTAGCTGTTACGGTTAATAAAGGAGGTGCTTGGGGATTAGTAGCGCTGAATAAACTGCCATCGGGTAAAATTAAACTGGGTGATGTACTAGCATAAAATGACCCACTTATATCTAATTGAGCATTAGCGCCAAAGATAATGCCATTAGGATTAATTAAATAAAGATTAGCACCTCCATCTACGCCCAATGTGCCAAAAATCTGAGACGGATTATCTCCCGTCACACGGGTTAAGATGTTAAAGATTCCCGTAGGGTTGGTAAAATAAGCGCTATTCCCCTCTTGGATACTAAACTCTTGAAAACTATGGAATAAATTACCCCCTCTAACTGCTCCCCCATCAATCTGTTGCAGTTTATCATTAATTTGATTGACAATTGAGGCTTCTGCACCTAATGTGTTGTCAGGGATAATTTGTGCTTGAATAACAGAAGTTGACAGACTCCAAAGACAAGAAGAGAGTAGGCCAATGGTTAGTTGTTTTTTAAATGGGGAATTGAAAATATTCTGCGCCATTTTTCAGCAATCCCCTTTTTTGAGGTACTTACTTAATTGTACTCCTGTGGATTGAGCGCTTCATCCGCATTTTCACGGGATTTTGGAGACAAAGATTCAAAGTCAAGAACGTTCAATAAATTAAACTATTAAAAATTTTTTGCTGATAAATTATTAAATTCCACCGAATAAGAAGCGCAAAGACCAAAAAGGAATTAAAAGCGCTAACACTAACCAATCAGCCCTACTTAAGCGTAGTTGATGCCAAGGAACTGTATGTTCATTGGGACTGGTAAAGCCCCGTACATCCATCGCTATAGCAATTTGTTCAGCCCTAGTTAACAGATTTTCTAACAAGCGCTCGACAACCACTAACCAGACTCGTAATCCTTTCTTAAAGCCCAACTTTTTCCAATTAATTGCCCTTGTGCGAATTGAACGGGTTAAGTTTTGAATTTCTTCTAAGACAAGGGGAATAAAACGCAAAGAAAGGGTTAGGGTTAACATCATTTCCGTCACGGGAAGGTTAAAGCGCCGTAGGGGAGAAAATAGATCATCTAACCCAGCAGTAATGGCTTCAGGTGCAGTGGTCAGTAAATAAAGATTGCAGCTATAAATAAGAGTAAAAATGAGGGTACTAATGCGAATTCCCAAATCCAAAGAGCGACGGGTGACAAAGATTCGTCCTTGATCTAATAAGACATATTGATATTTTGAGGGTTGGGGTAATCCTTCTAAGTTTCTAATTTGTGCTTTGCTTTCAGGACATAAGGATAGGGGTTTGTTTCCGTCTGAACAATATTGCGGTAAGATTCCTCCTGCCGGAAGACGGGCTTGGTTAGTGACTGGCAACCCGTCTGGACTAAAGGCAGTAATAATTAAAACTAAGGTACAAAGGGTTAATAACCATCCCATTTGCTGTTTCCAGACTCGTAGAGGAATACCCGCCAATAGGGTAATTAAAATTAAAAGAACCACCAAACCAATGCGCCATTCTGCTCTTGCTAACAGTGGGGCAATTAAAAACGTCATTAACCAGGTTAGTTTTACCCTTGGATCTAGGTAATGTAACCATGTAACGGGTTTTTCTAAATATAAACCAATAGGAAGCGATCGCAGTAAATCCATATTCTTATTATATAGGTAGCGCTTGTAAAAACTGCTGCACTTTCGCTAAAGCAGGGGGCGGAATTTCATGTCCCATTTCAAATTCTTGATAGTCAACTAGCGCTCCTAACCCCATCAATTCATCCCTTGCTTGTTGGGCTGCTGTGACGGGAACAACCATATCCTGTGTGCCATGTATAATTAAAATCGGGGGTATTGTTACTTCCCCTTCGGCTTCGGGCTTAAAATGCAAGTAACCGCTTAAGACGCATAAAGCAGCAACGGGTAAATCGATTCCCACATCTAATACCATCGCCCCCCCTTGAGAAAAACCACTCAATACTGTGCGAGAGAGGGGAACACCTGTTTGCTTTTCTAGGGATAAAATCCAATCGAGTAGCATCTGACGACTCTCACCTAATCCTTGATAATCTGAGGTTTCCAGAGCATACCAAGCCCTTCCCCCTGGTACTTGAGGATGGGCAAAGGGAGCATTAGGAAAGATAAACTGATAGCTAGGGAGATTGAAAACTGAGGCTAGAGGGGCGAGATCCTGAGCATTTGCACCCCATCCGTGGAGGGCGACTAAAAGATGTTGGCAAGATGAATCAGGATTGGATGGTAGAGCGATCGCTTCTAAAGACAGGGAAGGGACTCCTAGTAACTCAACCTCTGAATTATATCAAATCCGACTTATATTTAGGTAGAGAGGGGAGTGTGGGAAGTGTGGGAAGAGAGGGGAGTTAGATATCAGAAGACAATTCATAATTCATAATTCATAATTCATAATTCATATTCCCCATCTCTCACCCCTTTCATAATTTCAGAATTCACAATTCAGGTGATTTGTGGGAAATCACCTAGAATCTTGGTCATGCCAAAGTCAGATTACTTATGTTCGCCAAATGTTCCGCTTGAGCGGTGATCTACCATACTTAGATTAGAAAAATTACCATAGCCACCTATGTTAGGCTTGTGGTTTTTTTGAATGTCCTCTTTAATCTGATCTAGATCAATATAGCGATCTGAAACATTAATCAGGCTATCACTGGTCATTGAACGTAAGCTGACGACTTCAATACGTGCTCCTCGATAACTAACAGCATCGGCGGCGTAGGCTAAGTCACCATCTCCACTGACAATGACGGCGGTGTCATAAGATCCCACTAAGGCCATTAAATCTACGGCAATTTCTACGTCTAGATTGGCTTTTTTTGAACCGTCGGGTAATTGAACTAAATCTTTGGCGATGACTCGATAGCCATTGCGACGCATCCAGAGTAAAAATCCCTGTTGTTTTTCGTTGGTGCGATCAACACCTGTATAGAAAAAGGCACGTAATAAGCGAGATCCACCCGTTAGACGGTGCAGCAGCTTGGTATAGTCAATTTCAATACCCAGTTGCAGCGCTGCATAGAAAAGATTAGAACCATCGATAAAAATTGCTACTCTCCCCCGATTTTCTAGGATTTGATCTGGGGTAAACAGAGCGTCACTTTCATATTCATCAAACATTTTTTTATCCTCGTGTATTTTTAGTTGTTAAAAGGTAAATTAACAAAAAACATGATCAAACAGCTTAATTTCTAAGATAAACACTTAAGGGTAGCTTATGCCCTTATTACCTCTTAAGATGTGCTTTCTAGGGTCGGTAATTCTAACTTTTGGAAGATAGGTTTTGCTTTCTTTAACTGATCGTTAACGGGCAGTTTTCCCCATTGACGATGGATGGCAAAAGGAGCTTGTTGCCCAAGTTGGGTAAAGTCATTAAAATTAAGGTTGAATCCAAGTTGTTGATAAATTTGGGTACTTAAGTTAGGAACAATTGGGGAAAGTAGGTAGGCACAAAGACGCACTGATTCAAGAACGGCATAGAGAATTTCCGTCACTTCTTGTTGCTTTCCCTGTTTATAAAGACTCCAAGGCGCACTTTCATCAATAAACTTATTACTGGTGCGAACCAAGGTGAAAATTTCCTCACAACTCTTACTCAATTGTAGCTGTTGATAGGCTTGAGCGACCTTATCACTTAGAGAATTCCCTATTTTCTTAAGGGAATTATTGACAGGAATTTGATCTCCTGTTACTTCTAATTTCCCTTCGGGACAATATTTATTGAGCATTCCTAAGCTTCGACTGAGTAAGTTGCCTAAATCATTAGCTAGGTCAGCGTTTAAGATATTAACAAAACGGGTTTCTTGAAAATCTCCGTCTTTTCCTAGTTCAATTTCTTTGAGAAAATAATATCGAACTGCATCTGCACCGTAACGATTTACTAAGTCCAAGGGATCAAGAGTATTCCCCAGACTCTTACCCATTTTTTGTCCGTCTTTTGTCAGGAAACCATGACCAAAGACTTGAGGGGGAAGGGGAAGCCCAGCAGACATCAACATGGCTGGCCAGTAAACCGCATGAAAGCGCAAAATATCTTTACCAATTAGGTGTAAATTAATCGGAAACCACTTTTCTAGAGCATTTTCTAGGGTAGGCTCTTGGTCGGGGTCTAAAAGAGCAGTAACGTAGCCTAAGAGAGCATCAAACCAGACATAAATTGTATGTTTAGGATCTTGGGGAATAGGAAAACCCCAAGAGACATTGATGCGAGAAACAGAGAAATCCTTGAGTCCCTGCTGAACAAAGTTTAATACTTCGTTACGGCGACTTTCAGGCTGAATAAAGTGAGGATTTTCCTGGTAGAAGGCTTCTAATGCGTCTTGATAGCTAGAGAGACGAAAGAAATAGTTTTCTTCATCTCGCCATTCAGTGGACTGATTGGTATGGATAGGACAACGGTGACCATCGAGGAGTTCTCGTTCTTCTTTAAATTCTTCGCATCCCACACAATACCATCCCTGTTGCTGTGCGAGATAAATATCACCTTTTTGCCAAACCCTTTGCCAAAATTCCTTAACAATGGTGTAGTGACGATCATTAGTGGTACGGCTAAAGCGATTATAATGAATATTGAGCTTCTGCCAGAGGCTGTCAAAATGAGTAACAATCTGATCACAATGATCTTGAGGAGTAATACCTTTAGCTTCAGCCGTCCGTTGGATTTTTTGGCCGTGTTCGTCCGTCCCCGTAATTAATAAAACCTCATCACCCATCAGACGATGGAAACGAGCGATCGCATCAGCGACCATTGTTGTATAAGCGCTCCCGACATGGGGCACGTCATTGACATAATATAGAGGGGTTGTTAAGGCAAATTTAGACGCTTGAGTTGGTAATTGTGTCATACTAATTAGATAAGGCGCTAAGTGGCTTAACGTCTTTGGAAGAATTTAAAATGATTAATCGGTTGTTTAACCTTTGATCTATTTTAAAGTTTTTGGTTGCCGTGTATAACCCAGTCTTAGCAAAAGAACGGCTGTTCAATCAATAAAGACAATCTAAAACTTCCTACCGTGGTCATTTCAGTGAGTAGTGAGCAGTAACCAGTAACCAGTGAGCAGTAACCAGTTTTAGGTGAAAAAAGAAAATACAGATTGGGTATCAGGCGTTGTTGGGCTTTAGCCCTTAGTCACCTCTCTCTACGTTATGAATGAGGCAAGGCAGGGGGCAGGAGGCAGGAGACAAGAGGGTTTTAGGCTTAAAATGTGGCAGTTTATTTTGTCGCTGTCCATTGGATAGCATTACAAGATAAGGTATTTGATGCTGATCAAGCTTGAAACACAGTTATAGCTTATACCAGATCCAGTTTATATATCCCAGTTATCAGTTTGCTGGTTTGCTGGTTTCAATGATTCCCCACACTCCCCTATCTCCCCCATCTCCCCACACTTCCCCCTCTTCCCACACTCCCCACACTTCCCCCTCTCCCCACACTTCCCC
>JBFRWQ010000411.1:0-4298 GCA_051439665.1 Microcystaceae cyanobacterium
GTGTATAAGAGACAGGCCATTGTCATCAGGATAGTTTGAGTCTCCCCCGACAAAATAAGCAAGTGCGCCAGCCCGTGTTAAGCGGAAAGTCTGTGGATTAACCGTGAGTGTGGGTTTGAACAGAACAGCACCCATCTGGTAGCCATAGGCGGAATCGATCACTTTTTCCGCAAGTGCTGCGGCAGCTTCTTGTCCGCTCTTAGCGTTAGTGGTGCTAATATCGACAAGTGCCTGACACCAAGCATCCTGAGCAGCTACTACCTCGGCTTCACTAATCCCTTGGTCAACAACGACCACATCAGCCAAGGCAGGTGAGACAGTAGCGGTAGCAAGGAGGGCTGCTACAGTGGTTGTGGAAGCAATTTTCATGAAGTTCTCCAAAGTAATAGTCTCTGTAAAATTAAAAGTGATGGATTAAGAGAGGTGTGGTAAGAGGGGGAACATTTAACTGTCAAAATTAGTTTGACACATCGGTAGGAAATTATACTGTCATAGTTTTAATCTTCCTTAATTCCTTAACAAAATATTCCTTTTTGCACTTTGCACCTATTCTTGCTGGCTCTTCCGAAACGACCGTGGAGAGTGTATTAAAGAATACAATTAACCTGTGATGGGTTACGGCACACATCTTTTAGTTAATCTTATCTATAATGATAATATCACATACAAAGATAATCATCATGGCTAAACGAATTGTCGCTTTTAATCATAAAGGAGGAGTCAGTAAAACGACTTCTATCTATAATATTGGCTGGATGCTATCGAAAAAACATAATGTTTTATTAGTGGATGGCGATCCTCAATGCAATTTAACCAGTTTAATTTTAGGAGATGATTTTGAGAAATACTATCTCGATGAGGAGACAAAACATCAAAATATAAAAGATGGAGTTCAAGTGGCTTTTAGTGGAAAAACTTATCCCATTCAAGCAATTAATTGTTTTTCAAACCCTAGATCACCTTCTCTATACTTACTTGCAGGACACGCTAATTTATCAGTAGTTGTAGGGTGGGCAAAAGGGAAAACAGATCAAATGTAATGATTAACCCAAAACTTTGCCCACCATCCCCTTATCTGTTGCATTTAAACCGATTGGTGGGCAGCCATTAACTACTGTTTTATAAGATAAAATTAACTGATGCTGCCCACCCTACGACTAGAAGCAGGTTAAAATAGAAATAAGTACAACTTATTATCTTTCTAAAAGCTATGGTTGATTCCCCAAGAAACGGTGATAGATACATTATAGAATTACCCAAGTTTCAAAAAGCCCTAGACGATTTGGAAACAAATCTTGAGAAATGGCTATTTTTATTCAGACATTTATCTCAACTAGATACCCCACCCCAAAAGTTCCAAGAAGGAGTGTTTAACCAATTATTTCAAATTGCCGAAATTGCTCAACTTCCTCCAGACGAACAAAGAGCCTATCAAAATAGTTTAAAATACTATAGAGATTTAAACAATTTGGTAGAAACTGCCATGCAAGAAGGAGTGGAAGCAGGGATAATGATTGGTAAGGAAGAAGGAAGACAAGAAGGAATAATAATTGGAAGAGAAGAGGGAAGAATGATTGGTAAAGAAGAAGGCGTTAAATCTCTATTATTAAATCTATTATCTATAAGGTTTGGAGAAGTTTCTGATATTATTCAACAACAAATTAATCAACTCTCAATAGAGTCTTTAGAAACTTTAAGTCAAGTGTTATTTGATTTAACTACCCTTGAAGATTTGAGCAATTGGTTAAATGAACACCAAAATTAAATTGAATTCTGGTCATAACTTAGGTTAGGTGTGGGGTTAATATCTCTTCCTCACACCTAGAACCTTTCTATTAATTTATGTTTAAGATTACTTAAAAAATACTAAAATAAATAAAAATTCCTAAAATATCAACCACTGTGGTAATAAAAGGTGCAGACATTAAGGCGGGATCAAAGCCCATTTTCTGGAAAATAAAAGGTAATCCTGCACCCGTAGTCATAGCGAACAATTAAGTATTAAGTAATAGGTAGGGGCGAGGTCACCTCGCCCTTACACCTCTAGTAATCTCTTCCATTTGTGCATTAGTCATAAGTTTAATACCAAACGTTCATTTCTGTATCAAACAGTTAGGTTAAGTTCTGGGTATGTTAATGTTAATTTTGCTGTTTTTTAATAGTTAGGCTTTTGTACTGTAATCTTTTTAATTTTCCTTAAATTCCTATCCAATCACTCAATTTCGACTAGGGGGAAAAATAGGAGGGCGATCGCTTGGCCGATAACGATTAAATAGTTGACTTAAATCTACTTCAGCGCTTTGATCCACCACATAAATTTCATTAGGCGATCGACTAATATACTGACTATAAGCGGATGTTAAATAAGGGGCAAACGCTTCATTACCAAGGAGATGCCGTTCAAAAAAGGCGATAGTATAAACGTTGGCATATTGATCCAAAATATCTTGTTTGGGCAAGGTAAGGTGTTCAAACCCATCCAACATGGCCTGAGTCTGAGCATCTAATCGAGTAAAGTTAACATGAGCTTGGCCGATAACAAGCGCCAGATATTTGGCTTCACTCCCTGCCCAAATAAAGGCTCGTAATTGTTCAATGGCGGCGGGTGTAGCCGGGTCATTACTTCCTGCCGCAAAAGCCACAGGAATCTCTAAATTTCTCAGTCCTTCTGCGGCAAAAATATCACCTGCCACTGGATTTAAGGTCAAAATAGCCTTGACTCGTTCATCTTTTAAGTTGATCTTTCTGGCTTGAGGAGATAACTCTAAGGCACGACATTGTAACAGTAAAGCAACGTTTACACTCCATTGCTCTCGACGACAAACGGTTTCCAAGTGATCGAAATTGAGGGTTGCGCCTCCTAAAACCAGCATATTGTATCCACCAAAAGAGTGTCCCGCCACACCCACATTGTTTAACTGTAACCTTCCCTCAAATTCTGCCTGATTACGTCGTTCTAATTCATCAATGACGTAACTGACATCCAAAGGTCGATCAATAAACTCATCTACCTTAAAGACTTCTCTGGATAAACCTGTCAGTAGCGCTTCAATTTGTGGGAAGTCACTACCGATATGTTGGGGCAAGACAGCAACATAGCCATAGGATGCTAAATGTTGCCCCCAATGGTCAAAATCTTCAGGACGAGAAGCTAAACCATGAGAAATGATAATAACAGGGGTTTTGCCCTCTCGCCAGCGCTGGGGTTGATAGACGATGGCGTTAAAGGTGCGATTTCGTTGAGGATCAGTTACTGTCCAAATTTTTCTTGGTGAGACTCCGTAATTTCCTGGTTGGTTTAAGTCGGGAAGACGGGAAAAATCAAAACTCTCATTTTTAGCTGCCTCTGCACTTAAGCGCTGCATTTCTTCAGTTAATCGTCTTGTTCCTTGGTCTAATTGTTCAATTAAACGGGCTGCTCTTTGAATGGCTTCTAGATCTAACTGCATATTCGTGGGTAATTGACGCATAAAGTTCATTAACGTCAATCCTTCCTCTTGATCTAAGGCTGCTGTGATTAATGCCCCTCGAATGGCAAATTTTCCATTACTCCCTCCCTGAATTTGAAATAAATAACCCATACGTTGTAAAAGGTCTTCTCCTAGAGAACTATTGAAGAAACGGGAAAGATAAATCGGATTTTCTAGCTCTACCTGTTTATTTAAAGCCTCTCGAAAAGCCATCTGTTGTTCAAGGTTGGCATTGGCTAGTCGGAAATAAAAGCCTAAATCCTGGTTAACTTCGCCAGTCTGAGCAAATTCTTCTAGGGATTCAATGCTTAAAGATAAATTGAGCGGACCGAAAATAAAGAACAAGCGCTCTGCTGCATTAAGGGGCAAAGATGTTGAAACTGATAAGGCGACACTTAAACCAACAGAAGTTAAGAAGCGGTGCATTTTTAGAAACATACCTTAACCCACTCAATCAAAAAGAATAATAAATACAGCAATTTTAGCCGATTAAAAGCGATCGCCCACCAAAAAGTAAGTTGCATTTCCCCCTTGATCGTTCCAACCGCTTTCTAAACGAAACAAACCAACAGGAGTAATAAAATGGACTCCTGCGCCATATCCCAGTCCCCATCCTGGTTTATTACGAACAACCGCAGGTTGCCCAATCACAGAATATTTTGAGCCTAAATCTGTTCCATAATCAAAAAAAGCAATTCCTCTAATATTTACCTCATTTTGCAATAGATCAAAGGATACAAAGACAGGAGAGCGATATTCTACCGTGGTTTGCACAAAAGTACGACCCGAAGTAATCTCAGAGCGATTATAGCCTCTAACTGAGTTACT
>JBFRWQ010000412.1:0-6072 GCA_051439665.1 Microcystaceae cyanobacterium
CAGTTAAATGATGAAGATCGCCAAGTTCTATTGTCACTTTTACAAGAATATTCTGATAAACTAAATTCTCTTAATTTCCAAATTGAGCAGAGAATTACTTTTTATAATAACTTCTCTATTGTTACATGCTTGTCTTCTATTATGTTTTTAATCGTGATTTTTTTTACCAACCAATTTTTTCCTTATAACCTGTCGTTGATCATCTTCTTTTTAGTTGGTGGAGTATCATTACTGCAATTCATTACTAGAAAAAAAACTAAGAGAAGAATACTTGAGAAACAGGCTGAAGTTTTAGCAATTAAGTTAGAAAGATTAGTTAGAACAGCCTCCCAATATCAGGAAAACGTTGAAAAAAACTATATTCGTAAAATAGAATTAGATTTAAGATTGGGAGATGCAGAGTCATCTTTATCCTATTACTATAAACTTAGTAAAGAACTTAATAATGTTGTCAATTCTCTCAAAAAGTAAACTGATTATAAGTTTAGTGAACTAATACAGCTTTATAATTTTTTATACTTTCTCTAAACGGCGACTTAAACGAGACATAGCTGAACAGCAACAGTAATAAATCACTGCTATAAATAGATAGACTTCTGCATAGCGGCCAATATATTTAGGGTTAGCTAAAATTGATTGAGAGATACCTAATAACTCAACTAATCCAACAATGGCTAACAGTGAGGTATCCTTAAATAAGCTAATAAATTGACCCACAATAGAAGGAATAACCACTCGTAGCGCTTGGGGTAAAATAATTAATCCTAAGACTAAAATAGGATTTAATCCTAGCGCTTTTGCTGCTTCCGTTTGACCACGAGGAATAGATTGTAACCCTCCTCTAACATTTTCAGCCAAATAAGCAGACGCAAAAATAACAAATCCTGCGATCGCACGAACAACTCGATCAGGACGCACATTGATGGGTAAAATTAAGGGTAACATAACCTGCGCCATAAAAAGGATACCAATTAAAGGTAAACCTCGAATCACTTCGATATAAGCAATGGATAACCAACGGATAACAGGTAATTCACTCTGTCGTCCCAATGCTAGGAGGATACCAAAGGGAAAGGATAAAACAATACTAACACTCGCAACCAGAAGGGTTAAGATAAAACCACTTAATTGATCTAATTGTATGGGTTGAAAAATGCCCCATCCTAATAGTATCCAAAGACACCCAATAAAGGTTAATAGCCAGAGTAAAGGTAGCCATTTTCCTAAGTTTAAACCTTGTCTTTTTAACTGTCTTCCTCCATAAGCGAGTAAGAATAAAAGAGTAATCGTAATCAATAAGATTAAACTAGATTTGATGCCAATGATCAAAGATAAAAGAATAGTAACGGCTGCTAGATTACCTAAAATAATTAAATTGGTTTTACTCAGTAAAGGATTATTATCCTCTAAAATCCCCCAAGATAATCCTGCAACACTGATCATTAAAACTAAGGTTATCCAAGGTCGCCACAGTTGATCAATCGGATATAAACCAACCCAAAATAGTCTTAAATTGGCAGTAATCACTGTCCATTGTGCGTCAGTAGTTGCCCAAGTTATCAGGGATGATCCAATCCAATAAATAACCCCTAAACAAATTAGAGTTAATAATGTATTAAATACATTACTGAAGAGATTTTTTTTCAGCCACTTGACAGGAGAAAGAGAAGTTTTATTCATGGGAGAGATGGGGGAGATGTGAGGCGAAAAACCAACAAGAGCGCCAGTATCCCACTCCAAAAAAAGGAAGGGACAACCTTTCAGGTTCTACATTACCTTAGCACTGACAATGAGTTCAAGCTTACCCAGCATTATACAATTTGAAGCCTACATTAACCCCATCTTCAACTGATCTCAACAAAGAAGACATTGCTCTTAATGGAGATCATGAATTTTTCTGCAATGATCAATCATTAGTTTGGCGAAATTGAGATGTTCGTTTCTGTTGAGTCTGGGGGCGCTACTTTGAGCGTAGGAATTGAATAGCTCCTTTTATCTACTGATAATTCTCCCATCTTACGCTTAACAGGGTTTGATGAGCAGTAATTGAACATTTCTACGTTCTTAGTTTGCTCTGATAAAGGACTGATTGGGTTTGATGCTCGATTAACGATTGAGTTAGTAACAATTGTTTTTCTGGAAGCAACAGAGATAGATTGACAGGATTTAGCGATCGCTGCTACGATCACACCCAGCATCATAACAATCATGCCTAATTGTAAATTGCCAATTGGTTGAACAGGCTGTTTGGGTTGAGCAACAGGCGCATCTTTCGGATATTCCTGAGCATGATTAATCACTTGAATTGGCAAATTGGCCATTGAGTTGCAGTTGACTGCAGAGGAAGCTAAAAGCCATGTTTTAAGCAGTTGACCGTCGGGAGTCCAAAAGCGATAACGTAAAGTAACACCATTCTCTAGTACAGTACGGGTTTGTCCGAATGAACAGGCTTCTTTATGAATTTGTTGTTTAAAGTCCTGAATTTGAGTATTTGTTAAGGATGAAGTAATCAGATCACGAGTGGTATAGTAGGTGTCTGTTGGTAGTGAAGAGTCTGAGACAGAAACCGCAGATGAGGGGAGTGCAGTCGTTACACAAATCCCCAAGGAAGTTAGTAAAGGAAATAATCGTTTCATAAAGTTTAGCCTCAAAGAATAGAATCTCCGACGTAAGTACGTATTTTACTTAAGTGGACATTTTACATAATAGTTAAGCATCCGTAAACTTATTTAATTAAAAATTGGGTACTCGCATAAGAAATCGAACCAACAGTGATTAGAATTACTCAACCATTGTGAGTTTACCCCCCATTATAACGTCAATCATTATTTTGACAAGAATGAGGCTAATCAATTTAGCTTCAGTTGAGGAAGATTATGGATTTTTAAAGCTTAGTGCTATTTTTTAGCAAAATATTTAGTCTCATTAGTTTGTTTACTGAATCTGAATTGTATTGACATTTTCTCTATCATTTTATTGATTTAAGGATTCTCATAAGCGGGTGTGATAACTAAGTAACCATCAGCGCTCCCTGAATCAGAAGGATCTAATCTATCATTATTATTTAAGGTGTAGAAGTCCCCCTTTTTGACAGTCCCAAATAAGGCGACTAATCCGTTTTGAACAGCAACAGCTTGCATATTACCATCGATTTTATTGCTATTTGATGAACTAACGAAGCCTGTCCAGCGATAGGTTTTCTGAAAATCGTTGCTGATCATTAAAAGATATGGTTCTCCACCTGCATAGGTGCCAATTGTTTCATTATTGATCTGCTGTAAATTCCGATTTTTCATCGTGGCGGCGGCTGCACCTGTCATATACAAAGTGCCATACTCGTCAACTTTCAGGTCTCCGTTGCTGATTCGGACTGCATTGCCAGCGCTGCTTTTCAAACGTGTTAAGACAAACTGACCTCTCTCTATCTTTCTATTGACAGTATCAACTTTGGCATAGTATGTAATATGATTACTTTTAGTCTTGTAAGCATGATGGTATGGACCTCGACTAATCAGTTTTGGATTATTCAATGTTACTCCGTCCCATCTAAAGATAGAGTTACCACCTGCAGACTCACCAGCAATATAAATTGAATCATCAGCCCCTCTGGTTACACGATAAAGTCTAGTATCTGCCATGTCCGCTCCAACCGAATCGGGGTTAAATCCAAATAAACGCCACTGTGCATCAAGGGTAAACTCATTACCTAATGGCATCACTGGGTGAGCAGTAAAGAGAGCAATTTGGACTGGCACACCCTTTCGGCGATTGTTTCTAAACGATGTTGCATACACAACATCACCTGCTTGATTAATCGCTACATCAGTCACAAACTGATTCTTGACAACTCCACTGCCTATCCGCTTTCCTGATTTATTAAAAAGCACGAGTTTGCCAGCACGCATTACAACCGTTCGACCGTTATGAGCTACATCAACACGGGTCATTGCAGAAGCCTTGCCATGTCTATCTATAATTTCTGAAAGCTCATCATGCCACAGGACTGAATCCAATGAGGGGGATAGGGCGACAACTCCGAAATTCCCACTAGCAATCAACATCGGAGGATTATAAGAATAAACTAGATCATCAATCCTCTCACCAATCACCGCCTCAACCAGTATAGAGTTTCCCTCTTTATCGAATCGTAGCAAGCGCCCTTTTGAGGCTGCGGTTGTACCCAAGTAATTGATAACTCGACCTTGCTCACTCACGGGTTGCTCAAAGTTGCCTCCGACAACGACTTCATTAAATCCGTTGAAAACTGCGCTGCGAGCATAATCGTTACCAGTACCACCCAAATACTTTGCAACTAGAGCCTTAAGATTGGTGCTGGGCAAACCTGCACTGGGAGCGGGTCCTTGGGGGGTAGGATGGTTGGTGTTTAACCCCTGAGTCGCAGCCATCGTAAAGATCTTACCCTTATTACCTAATACAAAAAAACTGATTAATAAGAGAATGGGTGTACATAATAGGGTAAATTTCAGAAGAGGATTTGCTTTTTGCTTTTTCATTATGTGACATCACTTGTGACGATTGATCAAACTATCCCAACACAGGACGATGGGGATTTTTTACCACAATAACGAATGTTCTCGGTCAGGAGAGAGCGCTTCTACCATAATTTTTCAATGGTTTCCATAGTAATTAGTTAATAGTTAAGTGTTCGACTATCAACTATTACTGTATTTTATCAAGAACCTTTAAGTAAATATGACTTATTTTTGACAAGAATGAAGCTAAAAATTTAATATTTACTTAAGCTAATATTAAATTACTACTTAAGAAAGAAGAACTTTATCGAAATATTTAGTTTTATTGGGTATTTTTCTAGTTTTTTAACTTCATCTTAATTTTATTTAATTATGTATCTTATTATTGAAATTTATTTACATATTTTATAATAGAAACTTGAGCAGTTATGTTATTCTTCTAGAAGAAACTATAGATTTAGTTACTTATCTATCAGTCATGAAAAACATTAAATCTCTTTCCTCATTAGGATTAACTGCACTGGGAGGACTTTTCCTCGGCTTTATATCCCCTAGCTCTGTCCTCGCAGGGGATCTCTACTTCAGTTCAGATCCGACACCAGGAGACATAACACCAGAAGAGTCAGCACTTTATACACTTAATCCGTCCACAGGTGCAGCTACTCTAGTTGGTAACTCTGGTGTTGGTTCTGCTACTGTTGGTTTATCCCCTGGTAGAAATGATAGTTTGTTGTATGGCTCTCAAAAAACAGGATTATTAGACGTAAATATTGATGGCTCAGGTACAACATCTCCTTTAGGAACAACTGCCATTGAAGGATTAGCCTACGATTTTGTTAATGAGGTATTATATGGCGCAGGAGAGGGAAATGGTTTACCAGGATCTCCTCAATTTTTTACCATTGATACTATAAATGGCTCGATCAGTACTCTACCTAGTTTGCCTATCCCAGTATTTGGATTTGTAGATATTGAAGGATTAGCCTATGGAAATGGAGTTATATATGCCTTAGAACAGAGAGATGATGCACGGCTTTTTAGTTTTAATCTAAGTGATAGTATGTGGTCAGAGATTGGAACAACAGGAGTCCAATTTCGTAACGCTGGTTTAGCTTATGATTCTGACTTGGATCTTCTTTATGGGATAACAGATCCAGGTCCAGATCAGAGTAGTGTCCTTTATTCAATTAACGTAACAACTGGAGAGGCAATGAATATTGGGAACACTGGTGTCGCTGGAGGAGGAGGATTAGCTTTTGTTGCTAGTGAACCCACTACTCCCCCAACTCCTTCTGTTCCTGAACCATCTGCCATGCTGGGTTTAATGATTATTGGTGGATTTGGATTCCTTTCTGGTCTGAAAAAAGATGGCTAAGAAATGCTGAGAAAATATAAAAATAAATAGGGTGGAGTTAAGACAAATCTAGTCATTACTCCACCTTATCAAATATAAAGTTGATCAAGCTCTAATCTCACATTTCTCTAATCACATTGACTATCTCGACCCATTTCTGTTACACCTAAAATAGTACGAATCATCAAGCAGCGCTTCGGACTATAATTTCCCTTAGTTAAGGAC
>JBFRWQ010000413.1:0-11792 GCA_051439665.1 Microcystaceae cyanobacterium
ATTAAGACCTGGGAACAAATAGAAATGAGGAATAACCCTCAAAACGAATTAGTAGAAACCCTCAAAACGCTCTGGCAAAATCCCCTAAAAATAACGGAATCCCAAAAGGACATAATCGACTCTAAACTATCAGTATGGTTTCGTTATCAAGCATTATCTAAGCTCTATCAAGCTCAAGGAAATAGTGAAGAAATTGCACTGTTAGAGACTCAGATACAACAAAAAGCACAAACAGCGCTTATCAAACTATTAATCGTCACGCTCTTTCCTTTGGTAAGTGGCGCTACTGGAATTATCTTATTGCTTTTCTTAGGAATTCAATCTTTACTTAAAAAAGAAGATGCTCTGCTCGCTCAAAATCAAGGAAAAGTTTGGCAAGTTCCTTGGGAATTTGAAATTACATGGCAAGTTTTAGTGATTGGCTTTTTCCTTGTTGCTCAAATTTTACTCCCTCTTATTTTTAGTTTTTTCAGTATTGATGTTTCTCAACTAAGCTTACGATTTAAAGCAGTTTATGTTCTCGTTAGTTATTTATTAATGACTATTGGTGGATTATCTGTTTTGTACTTTTCTATTAAAGCCTTTTTCCCTTTACCATCAGATTGGTTTAACTTTAAACTCAACTTTAAAGACTTATTATGGGGAATAGGAGGTTATCTAGTAGCGCTCCCCTTAGTAGTGCTTATTTCTCTGATTAATCAACAAATTTGGCAAGGCCAAGGGGGGAGTAATCCTCTCTTATCCCTTGCTTTAGAATCACAGGATTTTGTGGTATTAGGTATCTTCTTCTTTACTGCTTCCATTGCTGCTCCCTTCTTTGAGGAAATGATGTTCCGTGGTTTTTTATTACCTTCTTTAACCGCTTATTTCCCTGTATGGGGAGCAATTCTTGTCAGTGGTTTAATCTTTGCTCTCGCTCATCTTAATTTATCTGAAGTTTTACCTCTTTTAGTGTTAGGAATTGTCTTAGGATTTGTCTATAGTCGCTCTCGCAATTTACTCTCTTCTATGTTGCTTCATTCCCTCTGGAATAGTGGGACATTGTTAAGTTTATTTATCTTAGGGAGTAGCTAACAATAAAAGAGGAGCAGGCCAACTTTGTTAGTTGATTGAGACTATAATTGGTACGGTGGGCAAAGCACATAAATTGATTGTTAGTTTCAAAGCCTTCTCAGGATAGGCACACCCTACGGTTTAAAATATTAGTATATTTTTTTAGACAAATGGGTAATTAATCATTTAATTTTGACTTGAATCGAAGCGACTTACTTTTCCCCAAAGCTCTAACCCACCTCCTTTTCCTCTAGCTGCAATGAAAGAGTCTGTAACGGCAAAATAGGCAAAGAAAGCTTGTTCCTTGATGGAATTCCCATAAAATATTTCTTCTTTTTCTTTTCCTCCCCTGATATAGCCCTGATAGAGTTTTAATGTTCCTAAACCAATTTCTAATCTAGTAAAATCAAAGGCTAGAATTCCCTTAGTGGTGAATAATTGAACGGGTCCAGTTAAGGTTAAACTAAGGGCTGCAATTTGCACTTGATTGGTAACTGTACCATATTCACGGTCAGCAAGGGAAGAAGAAGAATTTTTTAACGGAGAATCAAGATAAGATAGATAAATTCTCAGCCATTGACCTAAATATCTACCTTTGCTTATTTGGGCTTTTTTTGTGCCAGTAATTAAGCACAGTTGCCACTTTCCTAGAAATTGTTTTAATGAAAGTGTTGTCCGTTGTTTTTTGCCTTGTTTTTCGGAAGCTAATAATGCTTGTACAACTCCTTCACTAGAAGGCTTATCTGAGTTTGAATTTATAACACCTTTAACAGCTTGTTCGAGGATAGAGTTTACATCTTTTGTCATGGTATTTACTCTTTATGTTGAGACTGGGTATATCCTATAATAGTTTATCGCAAAATTTGGCTCTCCTGAATTTATGGTAGTAAGCAACACTGACAATTTGTAGGATGGGATGGTTAAAAGAACCTTTAAAAGAAGATCAATTAAATCCTTTTCCTATGTGGATGTAAACTGTTTAGGGGTTTGCTGAATTTGGGGAGTGTGGGAGGTGTGGGAAGAATAAATACTTACCTCCTCTTCTCTCTCTCCTCAAACATTATCAGTTTCCTCATGTCCAAAACTCGTCAACACTTTTTCCAATAACGGTAGTAACTGATTCACTTGTTGGACACGAATTAAGATATCCCAAATCGGTTCGGCTTTTTTCCATGCACCTGTGTACACTAGATGCCGTAAGCGCTCCCTTAAATTCTCCTTCTTCCACGCTCCCTCAAAGATCGCACTCCAACGATAAAAATCCCGATAAGATTTCCAGTATCCTGCTTCTAATGTGGCTGCATTCATCAAGGCTGGTTCATAGACAGCGTGGCGGGTATCATAAAGATTCCAATTGTTTATTTTAATCCTCTGTTGGGCTGACATCCTCTCAAACAGAGGAGTTCCAGGATAAGGCGTGAGAATGTGAAAGGTTGCCGTCTCTATCCCTTGACTTACCGCCCACTCAACCGTGCGCTCAAATACAGTCTCATTGTCATTATCCATACCATAGACAAAACTACCATTGATCATCACACCATAGTCTCGCAAACGTTGGATTGCTGCCTGATAATCTCGATTCAGATTATGATATTTATGTTGATCTTGAAGATTGTCGGGATTCAGGGTTTCAAAACCGACGAAAATGCTGCGCAATCCCGCTTCCACTGCTTTTTCTAAGAGATGGGGTTGCAAAATAGACTCCACAGTCGCTGCTGCCTGCCAGATTCGACCCATTCCTCTCATTCCTTCAAATAGTTCCCCAGCAAACTCTTGATGAGCAAAGAGATGATCATCTAGAAAGTACAGATGTTTGCCTGGCAATCTTTCCATTTCCCTCAAAGCATCCTCTACCTTTTGAGTGTAGAACGACTTCCCTCCTTGATAAAAGGCATCTTTGTAACAAAAATCGCAATGATGAGGACATCCTCTGGAAACAACGATTGAATTGGGGACTAGGTAATGCCAGCGCTTGATTAAATCTCGTCGTACTGGCGGCAAATCAACTAAACTTCTAACCTTAGATTGATACACTTTCTGGGGATTTCCCGCTCGGAAATCTTGAAGAAAAACTGGCCATGTATCCTCTCCTGGTCCTAAGAATATAGTATCAGCGTGTTGCTCCGCTTCTTGGGGTAGAGAAGTGACGTGCAACCCCCCTAGCACCACATACACTCCACGATGACGATAATCATCTGCTAATTGATAGGCACGATAGGCACAGGTAATATAAACCTGTATCACAACTAAATCTGGCTCATCATCACAATTTAGCTTTTCAACGTGTTCATCTTGGATCTCAATTTCGTCATCCTCATCGAAAAATGAGGCAATTGTTGCTAATCCTAAAGGTGGAAATAGATGATATTTAATGGGTCTCCAAAAAGGGCTATGTGCTTCAGTTAGCGCTGGCAAAATCATTTTAACTTTCATACCTCTCTCCCATTTGTCAATCACGACATTTATTGTTCTCTGGTTAAGAACCTCAGCAATCTTTCAACTGAGTGGGTTACTTTCCTTTAGTTTAATCATTTTTAGCTCTACTTTATCCCCTGAAAAAGATTAAATTATCTTTCAATTTGTTAACTTTCATGAAAGCAAAAAATTCCCCTCAACTGAGCTAAACTAATCTAGAAACAGGTTAATTTTGTTTTTTCTATGCTCAAAGGTTACAAAATTATTGATGCAGATTCCCATGTGATTGAACCCGTGGAAATGTGGGCAAAATACCTAGACCCGGAATTTCGGCAATTTGCCCCTTCTCCTGACATGAAAATTAATGAACAATTTACTTTGGTTTATGAGCCTATTGTAAGCCACTATGAAATGGTTTATCAATTTCAGTTTAATATATCTTGGGATACATTTTATGGTGTCGGTACAGAGCTTTTCAAAGCTGGATTTGAGCATACTATTTTAAATAAAATGACTATTGGTTATCCTCCCATACCTAGTGAGTTGGCTCTAAAACAGGAAGAGATTGCAAATTGGGCTACAGCAGACGATTTTGAGGGTGATCTCTCGCGAAAAATATATTTTATTTGCCCAAAAAATAAATCAAGAATACTCAGTTAATTTTTTAAAAATATGCAAAAATACTGCTAGAAACTTAAGAGATCCTAATCAGTCTAAAGACTGTGTATTGATTAAAAATTCTCCAGTGGAAGAAAATACATATATTCAACAATATATGAATCAACATCAGACTTGGTTACTATTTCTTTACCATTTTGGCAAAGCCTTTGATTTTTATTTTCTTAAAGCTTATGATCATTCCTTGCAAAATAGTAAATCTGCCGCAGAATATGTTGTAATTACGATAGGGGCTGTTTCATACAATGCACAAAATAACTTCTACTATTCTCTTTCTTCCCTTGCTCATTATCATAATTGCAACATAGAAGAACAAGAGCAATTACTAACACAAGTAGAAACAAATCAGGAGAGGATGAAAATATGGGCTGAATCTTGTCAAGCAAACTTTCAACATAAATATGATTTAGTCGCAGCAGAAAAAGCAAGAGTATTAGAACATAATTGGCAAGCCGAAGAATTTTATGAAAAAGCAATTCAGGGGGCAAAAAAATATGAATTTATCCATGAAGAAGCTTTAGCTTATGAACGTGCATCTGAATTTTATCTCGCCCTTGGTAGAGAAGAAATAGGTCAATTTTACCTCAGAAATGCCCATCATTGTTATACCCATTGGGGCGCACAAGCTAAGGTAAAACAATTGGAAGAAGAATATCCCCAGTATTTATTAGGAGTAACCAATAAAAGTAAATCTAAAGGACTCAGTACAACCATTTCTACCACAGGAAATGATGGAGAAGTTCTCGACTTAACCACGATTCTTAAATCATCTCAAGCTATTTCTGGGGAAATTAAACTAGAAAAACTCCTAGAAAACTTAATGAAAATTGTGATTGAAAATGGAGGGGCGCAAAAAGGTTTTCTCATTTTAAATAATGATGATAATTTAGTCATCGAAGCTGAAGGAAAAATAGATCAGGAAGAAATCCCTATTTTACAATCAATTCCTATCGAAACAGTAGATCCTAATAACTCAATTCCTATCTTACCAACTACTATTATTAATTATGTTGCTCGTACCCAAGAATCTGTAGTGCTAAATGATGCAGTGGTTGAAGGACAATTCACTAATGACCCTTATATTATTGCCACCAAAACTAAATCAATTCTCTGTATTCCTTTACTGAATCAGAGTCAATTTAAAGGTATTGTTTATTTAGAAAATAACTTAACCACAGGTGCATTTACCTCAGAAAGAGTCGAACTATTAAATATACTATCGGCTCAAGCTGTCATCTCTATTGATAACTCCAGACTTTATCAAACCTTAGAACAAAGAGTAGAAGAACGAACCCAAGAGCTATCACAAACTTTAGACGTTCTTAAAGCGACTCAAGCAGAACTTATCTTTGAAAATGACCTACTCAAAAGTGCTGAACAACCCTCTCAATTTGATTATCAAGTGGGGGGAAGTTTGCCGATGGATGCGCCAACTTATGTCGTCAGACAAACTGATAAAACCCTTTACCAAGCCTTAAAACAAGGTCAGTTTTGTTCTATTTTGGATTCCCGACAAATGGGTAAATCCAGTCTTATGATCAGAATAATGAAGCATCTAAACCATGAAGGATATAAATGTGGAGCAATAGATTTAACCCGTATTGGTAGTAAAGATGTTACCATAGAACAATGGTATAAAGGGTTAGCCGTTGATTTATTAAGGACTTTTGGACTACGCAGAAAAGTTAACTTCAAAACTTGGTGGAATGAGCGATTAGCTCTTTCTCCTGTGCAAAGATTCTGTCAATTTCTCGAAGATATATTACTTGAATATAGTTCAGAGAATCAAGAGTCTCCTCAAAAAATATTCATTTTTATTGATGAAATTGATAGTGTCTTAAGCTTAAGCTTCCCAGTCGATGACTTTTTTGCTCTGATTCGCTCTTGTTATAATCAACGAATGATTAATGCAGACTCTAGCTATCACAATTTAACTTTTACTTTTCTAGGAGTTGCTACCCCCTCAGAATTAATGACAGATAGTAGAAATACTCCTTTTAATATTGGTCAAGCAATTGAATTAGAAAGTTTTAAAATCCATGAAGCGCAACCATTATTATATGGATTATCAGAGAAAGTAACTAACCCTCAAACCCTTCTTCAAGAAGTGTTAAACTGGACAGGGGGACAACCTTTTTTAACCCAAAAGTTATGTCGTATAATTCGCAATACCGAAATGCCGATTCCTACTAATGATGAACCTGAATGGGTCAAAAACTTAGTGAGAGATCAAATTATTAATAATTGGGAAAATCAAGATCAACCCGAACATTTAAGAACCATTAGAGACCGCATTTTAAACAGTAACAAGAGTCAACAACTTCTCACCCTTTATCAACAAATCTTAGAGCAAAAACAAGTAATGATTATTGATAGTCCAGAAGAAAAAGAATTACGTTTATCAGGACTGATTATCAAACAAGGTGATTTTCTTAAAATTCATAACCGTATCTATGAATCAATTTTTGATGCCCATTGGGTTAAGTCGGTAGCTAATTAATAGTTATAATATAGCAAGACCGCAGAAAAGCCGTCCTCAAAAGACGGGGTTTTCAAGCCAAATTTTTGATAACTTCTTAGAAGATTAAACTCCGACCCCAAAATATGACAGATACTATTTTTGGCAAAATTATCCGCAAAGAGATCCCGGCTGATATTGTCTATGAAGACGACTTAGCCCTTGCTTTTAAAGATGTTAATCCTCAAGCGCCGACTCACGTTCTAGTTATCCCTAAACATCCCATTCCCCAGTTATCCCTAGCCCAAGAAGACGACCAAGCCTTACTCGGTCACCTATTACTCACGGTCAAAAAAGTAGCTGAACAATTGAACCTTGAAAAAGGCTATCGAGTGGTGATTAACAATGGAGAAGAAGGGGGACAAACCGTCTATCATCTCCATCTTCACCTCTTAGGCGATCGCCAAATGCAATGGCCACCTGGTTGATTTTTCATAGAACCAACCCGGCAAAAAAGGGCAAGGTTTTTTAAGACAACACTGCCCTCAATTTACTTAGGAAAACGGCGCTTTTGCAGAAATTCAGGAATAATTGGACCTGTTGGTCTCGATGGTTCACTCCTAGAAACAGAGGGGGAATTGGTCGTTGGGTGAGTTGAAGAAGAGGTTTGACTCATTTTAGGCGCATTAGGAGGCTCTCCACTGAATCCTGTGGCAATGACTGTAATTCGCAGTTCTCCCTGCATTTTTTCATCAATCACTGCCCCAAAGATAATATTGGCATTGGGATCAACCACTTCATAGATGGTTTCTGCTGCCACATTGACTTCATGGAGAGTGAGATCGCCGCCTCCAGTAATATTGAAGACAATACCCTTCGCTCCCTCGATCGAATGCTCCAAGAGAGGGGAAGCGATCGCTGCCGTTGCCCCTTCTTTCGCCCGACCTTTTCCTGAGCCAGTTCCGATTCCCATCAGCGCTGATCCTGCGTCAGCCATGACTGCTCTAACATCGGCAAAATCCACATTTACCAGACCTGGGATGGTAATAATATCCGATATCCCTTGTACCCCTTGCCTCAGCACGTCATCAGCATAGAGGAAAGCGTCTTGTAGAGGCGTTTCAGGAGAAATGACCTGTAACAGTTGGTTATTGGGAATTACAATCAAGGTATCGACCCGACTGTGTAGCGCTCCTACTCCCTCCTCAGCTTGGGTGGTGCGTCGTCTGCCTTCAAACGTAAAAGGACGAGTTACCACACCAACCGTTAAACAGCCAATTTCCTTAGCCACTTCTGCCACAATAGCCGCTGCTCCTGTACCTGTGCCGCCGCCCATGCCCGCCGTAATAAAGACTAAATCTGTATTTTCTAAAGCTTGAGCGATTTCATCCCTGGATTCTTCGGCTGCTTTTTGTCCAATGGCAGGATTACCCCCTGCTCCTAGCCCTCTGGTTAATTTCTGTCCGATTTGCAGACGGTTGGGGGCAGCAGATTGGGCTAGGGCCTGGGCATCTGTATTAATCGCCCAAAAATCGATTCCCGATATACCACTGACAATCATTCGGTTGACGGCATTACAACCGCCTCCCCCAACGCCAATTACTTTAATTTGAGCCACACTACTCGGCACGATTTGATTTCTCCTATCATCTTCCCCAGGTAGGTCTGGGATATGGTCAATGGCTGGAAAGGTAAGACCAGCATTTTTCTTATGATAGTTGCCCACTGCCATAGTTGAATCAGGGGCTTCGCTATTATTCAGGTTGGGATAGTTTAAGGAAAATTCACTATTGAGTGTCATTGTAATCGGGAATGGTTAAAGCACGAGCGGGGATTTTTCTCACTTCAAGAAATTTAACTTAGTTTACCTTACCATCACGCCAGATTAGGTCAACTTGTTGAAGTAGCGCACTATGCTCTTCATCAGTTAACTGACTTGGCAATGATTAGGATTCTCTCCTAGACTAAAGACCTCAATTCCCTTTGTCAATTCCCCTTGCTGTCTATCATTTACTCAAAGGTAACATTTCGTCAAGGTCTCTTGACATCTTTAGGCCAAAGCCCATGAATTGAGATTACATTCCTTCATAGTAAAAGCGCTGCCTTTCCTCATCTGAGTTCAAGCAACGCTTTATCCATTTGTTTCGCTTTTTCAACAAATTCTCATCTTATTAACTAACTTGAACTTACCAAAGTCCCCGAATTGGTTGAGGTACAGGAGCAGGAGCAGGAGTGACTGCTTGAGGACGTAAGGGAGGAAGTTCTACTTCTCGTGTATCACCCCAATCAATGGCTGTCCGTTGAACTTCTACTTCTTCTTTCAAGTTTAAACGGGTGATCCATGCAGGAAGAGCAGCACGATAAACGACATCTAAGTCATCTTCATCAATGATTGCCCATGAATCATCTTCATAACCAGCGATGACATCATCTCCTGCGTTGATTTCCCAGCCACAGGCTAGTTTTTCGGTTGTACCCACCTGACTACTTACATCCAATCCTTCAGGGCTGATGAAGTCAACAAAGCAAATGTCACCTACTTTAGCAACAACTCGGCCAACAGCAACTTGCTCGGTAAATTGCCATTCTAGCCACTCATCACTAACCATTTCAATCGGGCTGTAAAATTGATAACCCCGTAGTTGAGCAATGAGGGTTTCACCTTCTGCTTGAGCGGGAGCAACAGCGATCGCAGAGGCAGAAACTGCGACGGCCATGCCTAAAAGAACTGAATTTTTACTAATCATCACGATAACCTCGCTTTCATGCAATGTTTGGATAAAATAAAGAAAAATTATATCCAGACGATATTTAGGATAATTTAGTTCCCCATAAATTTCAAGAATTTTAAGAAAAAATTAACATGAAATCTTAAGATTTTCAGAGTATATTTTGCCCATATTTCTTAATTAAGCGCTGTTTTTGCCTTCGGGGTACAGAGTTCGATGTTTGAGCCCCAAATATAGCTCTACACATTAAGCTTAGGACATTTTTGGGTTCCCTGTTCCCTGTTCGGTGAAGATACAAAGGTAGATTTTCAAACAGCTTATTTTGTACTGCTATATTGAATTAAGCATAAGCAATTCCCCCCTCTCGTCGCTCATCAGCCACTGCTAATAGACCTCTTTGCGGATGGAAATAGGCAGCCTGTACCCCACCAAAATACATTGAATGGGGAGGAAAAGGACGAGTTTGCCAATTATTGCCTAAATTGAGGGTTAATCCCGATTCATAGGAGACAGTAGGGGGTTCAACTGCTTCAACATGAAGACGGGAATGGGCAATGGCATCATTAAGGGAAATTCCTTGTTGGATGAAATAATATAAAACCTGAGATAAAGCTGTCGTAATGCGAGAAGCGCCAGGAGAACCAATGGCTAAGACAGTACCATCTCCTTTTCTAGCAATAGTCGGTGCCATATTAGAAACTAAACGAGTCCCTGGGCATAATGGGGCTGCCCCAGACGGATGGAGTTCAATTTCTCCTAAGCTATTATTGAGCCAAAAGCCTGTTTTTTCAACCATTACTCCTGAACCATAACCAGCAGATGCGGTAATAGAACAAGCATTGCCCTCTGTATCCACGGCTGAGGTGTGAATCGTAGAAGGGGACTGCAGTTGACCGAGTTGGGCTTGTTGCAAAAGGCGTTGAATTTTGTGGCTCCCAAGCGCTTCTTCGGTTTCTTGTAGCTGTTGTTGGCGAAAATTTAACACGGATTGTTGCAATATAACCAGATTGTCAGCTATGTTCCGAGATGGATCAAGGGAAGTATTTAAGCCTAACAGTAGAGCCGCTAAACAAGCCCCTCCGATGGCTGGCGCTGGATTAGTGGCAATCTGCCAATCGTCTAGTTTAAGTTGGATAGATGGGCGTAGAAGCGCTTGATATGAGGCTAAATCAAGGGCAGTGAGTAAGCCATGATGGGCTTGGATTTCAGCAACGATTTTTTGAGCAATCTCTCCTTGATAGAAAGCCGACACCCCTTGTTCAGCGATTAGGGCTAAAGAGTCGGGTAAATCAGCAATGAAAATCTGTTCTCCCTTTTGGCGTAAGCGGCCATCTGAATGATAAATAACTTGATTACTTTGAGGATGCCAGTTAAAAATAACATTGTGGCTACATTTTAAGTATTCTGCTCCCCCCTGTAGTAAAGGAAATCCCTGCTTTGTAATCTCTATGGCAGGAATTAATAACTCTGACCAGGGAAGCTTGCCATAGTGACGACTAGCTTGTGCTAACCCTGCCCAAATCCCTGGGACAGCAACGGAACGATAACCAATATAGCTTTCTGTTAGTCCCCCATAATCAAAGGTGACTTTTTCCCCTGGTGGATGGGGGTTAGCCTCTTTTAATCCTTTTCCTGGCATCACAGCATAGGCATCAATTGTGATAGGCTCTTGACCAGCAGAGGTTAAAGTGATGAAGCCACTTCCTCCTGGTGCCATGATTCCTACTTCTGTACACATAGAGACAAGGGTAGCAGCGATCGCTGCATCCACCCCATTGCCCCCTTTTCGGACAATAGTAGCACCGGCCTCGGCGGCGAGGGAAGAACTAGCAGCAATGGCAACTTTGGCATCTGGGGGCGGAATTGAGGACATAAGTTTTAGGAGTGTGGGGAGTATGGGAGGTGTGGGGAGTGTGGGGAGAATGAATACCTCCTTCTCTTCCCTCTCTACTGAGAATCAATACCTTGTTTCTTCCAAAAACGTTTTCACATCTCCTGTTGGTGTTAAAACTAAGCGCAGGGTTTGTTTTCCTTCTACCGATAAGGGAGAAACAAAAGGTTGCTCAAGGGTAGGCATTCCAGTCTGGGGTTGATAAATAGCCGCCGCCCTCCCTAAAGGGGTCACTTGCTGAATTGAGCCATCTTGCCTTAACAGAAGTCTATATTCTAGTGTTTGCTCAATTTGACTAGACGGTTTCCATGTTTTCTGAAAATAATTACGCACCTCAACCACTTGGGGGATAGGGTCGAGTAATCCTGGTTGATTAGGCACAGAATCGGAAAAGCCTTGAGCAGATCGGGTATTTATTGAGTTATTGGGCAGATTCATGGCTACTTGATTATTTAAAGGCGGTAATTTCGGTAAATCAAGCTCAGGAGTCAAAGCAACACCATTGGTAGTGCTGAAACTCGGTCCAATTGTGGCTTGTCTCGGCTCATCTAAAGGGGCGGGTAAAACC
>JBFRWQ010000414.1:0-3517 GCA_051439665.1 Microcystaceae cyanobacterium
CCCCACACTCCCCTCTCTCCCCACACTCCCCTCTCTCCCCACACTCCAAAACTAAACTTAGCCTAATTTATCCTTGACCATCATCTCAATGATATCAGGCGCTTTATATTTGGCTTCCCATCCTAAAACCCTTTTAGCTTTGGCAGGATTACCAAGGCTAACCGCTAAATCCGTCGGACGCAATAGACTTTCATCGGTTACTACATGATCTTGCCAATTTAAGCCCAAAGCGTCAAAACTTTTCGCCACAAAATCTGTTAAAGAATAAGGATAACCTGTCGCAATCACATAATCATCAGGGGTATCCTGCTGTAACATCAAATACATTGCTTCTACATATTCAGGCGCCCATCCCCAGTCCCGTTGGATCTCAGTATTCCCCAAATAAAGGGTTTCTGAACTCCCCTGGGCAATGCGACAAGCTGCAGCTACAATTTTCTGAGTCACAAACCGTTGGGGACGAATAGGAGATTCATGGTTAAAAAGGATTCCTGAACAAGCAAAAAGCTTATAGGCTTCCCGATAGTTTGCTAATTCCCAAAAAGCGGTTGATTTTGCCACTCCATAGGGACTGCGAGGGCGAAAGGGGGTGGTTTCATCGGCGGGGCGATCGCCGTTATCCCCAAAACATTCACTCGATCCTGCGTTATAAAATTTAATAGGCGCTTCTGTGAAACGAATGGCCTCTAATAAATTTAATGTCCCTGTTGCAATGCTTTCTAGGGTTTCTACCGGTTGTTCAAAGGACAAACCCACTGAACTTTGTCCTGCTAGGTTATAAACTTCATCTGGGTTAACTTTTTTGAAAACTTGTAATACACTACGAAAATCAGTTAACGACATGGAGAGAACTTTGACTTGTTCCCGTATCCCTAAGCGAACTAAGTTATTAAAACTGGATATTTGGGCATCTCTAGACGTGCCACAGACAATATATCCTTTTTCTAACAATAATTTCGCTAAATATGCGCCATCTTGACCTGAAACGCCACAAATTAAAGCTTTTTTTTGTGTCATAATAATAAATAACCAACAGAGTAATTGGAAAAATTGGTCTAATTATAGTCGATTAGGGCAAGGTTTTTAACATGGCCTGTAGTTTTAATTGAATTTCTGCTACTTCTTGATCAGGCTCGGAACCGGCCACAATCCCTGCTCCCGCATATAATCGAGCTTGATGATCTGTAATTAAAGCAGACCGAATTCCCACCACAAATTGACTATTTCCTTGATCATCAATCCAACCAATGGGTGCAGCATAGAGGGAGCGATCAAAAGGTTCATAGCGATTGATTTCCTCACAGGCGATCGCTGTCGGAACACCAGACACCGCAGGGGTTGGATGGAGTTGAGCGACAATCTCTAGAGGGTGAAGAGAAGATGATAAATAACTATAAATGGGGGTCCATAGATGTTGAATATTGGAAAGTTTTAAAAGGGTTGTTGCTGGAATGTTAACCGTTAATCCTAGCGCTTGTAGCCGTTGACTAATGAAGGTGACAACTGCTTGATGTTCTCGTTGTTCTTTTTCACTATTAAGAAGGATTTGGCCTCGTTGTTGGTCGGCTTCTGGGGTACTTCCTCTGGGAGCAGAGCCAGCGATCGCATCGCTAATTAATTCTTGATTGTCAATGCTTAATAAGCGCTCAGGACTCGCACCTACAAAGTGACTTCCTTCTCCATTCCCCAAGGCAAAAACATAACAGTTTGGATAATGATTCCGAAGGTTTCTGAGGGCTTGAATCAGGGGAAATGGGGTGGTTGAGAAAATATCTACTAAATGAGCAATGACTAATTTACTAAACTTTTTCTGATTAATCATTTCTAGTGCTGAGATGACTGACTGACGAAATCGCTCTAAATCTTGTTCAATATGATGAGGGTTGAAGCAGGGTTCTTGAGGAAAGCTAAGAGAGGTGTTTACTCTAGCAATGAGTCTTTGCCAATCAATGGGATGATAATAAGTTTCGACAATTTTATCGATATTGGTGTCGGGTTTAATTAAAATATTTTGAATTCCTTGACAGCGATTGTGCTTTCTAATAATTTGCAATTGGGGTAAAAAAATGGTTGCTTTGGGAAAGGGAGAGGTGGGAGAAATTTTAGATTGTTCTGAGAAAGTAAAGCTACCACAGAACAAATTTTTGGGCAAAAAAGGATCACTTTCCCCCCAATATATGAGACGCTTTTGCCATTGAGTAATGTCTTGTTGAGCTTGGCTAAATCGATTGGGTTGATTCGTTTCTACTAGGCAAGTTTGGACAGAGCCAATTCCTGCGATCACTTCTCCCTTTTCTCGGTTTTCCCAATAAAAATTCAGTTGTTTTTTTAAATCAAATTGTTGTATGATAGATAAGGGATCAATGGGAGGTAGTACTTGAGATAAACTAGCAATTTTTTCCTCTTGATCTTCAATTGCTTTAGCTTTACACTCAGTCAGAATTAATCGAATTTCCCGTGTAGAAGGTGCAGAACAATCACAAGAATCTTTAACAGATAAGGTTTGGAGAATTTCCTTCATGTTAACTAAAAACATTGACGGATTAGGAATTTTCAATCCCAAAATTTAATAAGAAATTGTCGCTTGTCAACAACAATGATCAGCCCTTGCCAAAAAAAGGCAATAGTAGTTAATTATATCATCAAATTCTCTACAAACTTTGCTCAGTTGGTATCGTCCTATCCTCACTCATTTTTACTGAATAGATCAAGTAAATTAAAGATATTTACTCTAAAATACGTTCAAAATGATTAATACAGCGCTTAATAACCCAAAACAAGGGGTTTCAAGCCTCATCTTTAAAAATGGTAACAATAAAAATCTTCGCAACTCTTCAAACTACCGACTTTCAGGCGCTAGTAAAAGGGTTATTAAGTGCGGATTTAAGATCACAACGCATTGGGTACAACTTCCCGACAGTCAAAAGATGACCCATAGAGAGATTTTAAGCGACTTTCTAAATCTTGGGTTAATTTTGCCGAATTTTTCTTCATCCCTGCTTCCTGATAGGGAGCCACATCCAAGGGTTGACCGATATTAAGAGTAACATTTGTCCCCCAACTGGGATTGGACTGGTCATAATCGATGCTAATCGGTAAAATTTTAACACCAGCATTGGGTTTTTGGGCTTCTACTTCTAAGGCAATACGAGCTACCCCACGCTTAAGCGGATGAACTTGATGATCACGGAAAATTCCCCCTTCAGGAAAGATAACTAACATCTCACCCTGTTTTAGTAATTCGACACTGTAACTTAAACTACTAGCATGGGGACGGCGTATATCAACGGGAAACCCCCCTAAACGACGAATAAACCAGCCTTGGATTCCTGTCATTTCCGAAGACATCACCATAAAGTGTAAATCCCGCCCACTCACTAATCTTCCTACTGCATAGGGAACAAAAAGCGCATCCCAACGGGAACGATGAATCGGAGCAACAATCACTGGACCGGTTTCGGGGATATAGTGTTGACCTGTAATTTTAATGTGACCAAAATAACTAGGTAGTAGCCAA
>JBFRWQ010000415.1:0-10473 GCA_051439665.1 Microcystaceae cyanobacterium
ATCTTTGGCTGCTAACACGAAGTTTTTATTAGTTCCTACCGTCGGACTTTTCTTTAGTTTAGCGGTTCTCAAAATTGTGATAGATGCTATTCGTCAGTCTTCTATTAATCTGAAAAATATCCTTAAATTTCTGGTCACTGGTTTTATCTCAGGGGTTGTTATTTTTACCACAGAATTTATTAATTTTTTTCAATATCAAAATCCATTTTATCCCCTTAAGATTTCTGTTTTAGGCTTTACTCTCAACCATACTATTACCCCATCTTCTGATTATATGTCTGGGAAACTGCAAGCCATGAATTCGATTCAAAGATGGCTCTATTCACTCTTAGAAATTGGTGCATTTGATGACAGACGACCCCATCCTTGGACAATTGCAATGGATTTTGTTCCCCTTGATAGCGATACTTTTGGACTGGGAGGGTATTTTGCTCTTTACGTCATTTTTAATGTGGTTCTTTTTGCGGTTTTATGTCGTCGTTTTACCAAAGAAAGTAACATTGCTATTGGCTTGATGATTTTATTGTCATTAGTTACAGCAAAACTACCTTTCTCCTATCAATTGCGCTATTATATGTACTGGATTATGGTTTTAATTGCTCTCAATTTATTTTTACTAACTCAAGAGATACAATTAGGTCGATGGTTAAATGGCCGAACGGTAGGACTGGTAGCGACTGCTATTTTAGTGATCTTTGGCATTCGTACTCAATGGGCTTACACTTACCCTGAAACTTATTCGATGGAACGACATCTTAAAGATTGGACGAACGCTCAAGTTTTAAGCCAACTGAAGGCAGATCATGATTATTGCTTAGTTGCCCTCTCTCCCCAAACTTTCCTTCATAGCTCACCCTTTCATGACAAAGGAGACTATTCAATTAAAGCAGAATTTCTCATTAGTCCCGAATACGTTAAAGAACAATGTGCTGACCGTATGATTATTGCCCATGAGTCTGTCAAAGATCAACTTAATCACCTATAAAGTAAAATACTATGAATGAACTTGAACTCTCTATTGTTATGCCCTGTCTCAATGAGGCAGAAACCCTAGCCACTTGTATCGAAAAAGCTCAATGGTATCTTAAAGAATATGATGTGTCAGGTGAGGTCGTTATTGCCGATAATGGCAGTACTGATGGTTCTCAAGAAATTGCTCAAAATCTAGGTGCAAGGGTCATTAATGTGACTCAAAAGGGCTATGGTAGCGCTTTAATGGGGGGCATTGCTGGTGCGAAAGGTCATTTTATTATTATGGGTGATGCAGACGACAGTTACGATTTTACCCGTCTTCATCCCTTTGTCGAAAAGCTACGGCAAGGCTATGATTTAGTGATGGGAAATCGTTTCAAAGGAGGGATTAAACCAGGGGCGATGCCACTGCATCATAAGTATTTAGGTAATCCAGTGTTAACAGGAGTGGGTCGTCTCTTTTTTGCTAGTCCTTGTAGTGATTTTCATTGTGGACTAAGGGGATTTCGTAAGCTATCAATTGAACGGTTAAATTTACGAACAACAGGGATGGAATTTGCTAGTGAAATGGTTGTTAAAGCCACTTTATATCATCTGAAAATTACGGAAGTTCCCACCACCCTTTCCCCAGATGGCCGCAGTCGTCCCCCCCATCTGAGAAGTTGGCGTGATGGTTGGCGACATTTACGATTTTTACTGTTATATAGTCCCCGTTGGTTATTTTTATATCCTGGGTTTTTCTTAATTTCTATGGGGTTAATGAGTACTCTTTTCTTACTTGATGGACCAAGGGTTCACTCCCTATTGTATTCTTCTACGGCAATTATTTTAGGATTTCAAACTGTTATTTTTGCCTTTTTTACGAAAGCTTTTGCTATCAGTGAAGGTTTAATTCCTGAAGATAAAAAATATAAAACTTTTGCTAATTATTTTAGTTTAGAGGTGGGGTTAATTGTGGGATTGATGTTATTTCTCTTCGGCATTTTAGGAACAGGGTTTGCTTTCTTACAGTGGGAAGCGACTCAATTTGGGGCTTTAAACCCTGCTCAAACTATGCAAATTGTTATCCCTTCTGTTACTTCTCTCGCATTGGGGCTTCAAGTAATGCTGTCGAGTTTTTTCCTGAGTGTTTTGGCTTTAAAACGACGTTAAAAGGTATGTTAAGCTCGTTTTAGTTAATGATTTTGATGGGCGAAGCCCATCCTACTTATGTTAAGTTTAAAAAGAATTCAGTTTATTTTCTAGTAACTTAGATAGACTATAGGGAGTGCTTCATCTTAAAAGATGTTTATTTAAGATAATCTACTGGATTGTTTTAGCTAATTTGGTGCATGAGGTAGGATGGGCTTTGCCCATTAAATAATAGAATTAACACACAATTTATTACATAATTAAAATAACGTAATACTAAATCATACTTATAAAACCTAGTTTTCCTTTTTAGCCTGAAACCCTCCTGCCTCCTGCCTTCTGCCCCCTGCCTTGCTTCATTGATAACTGGATTTTGCTACCCGGATTTGGTATCAGTCCACTACTGGATTGTTTCAGATAATGTTATAAATTATAATTGGTTTGTGTTGGGTTTCGTGCCTCAACCCAACCTACATCTTTTAATCACTTACAAGGGGTTTCTTAATCAGATTTTTAACTAATTGAGGGAAGAATTTAAGATTCTCTTGCATATTTGCCCTTTGGTTAATTAAATAGATGCTAACTAAGGTTAATCCAACCCCAGACCATTGTAAAGGAGATAAGACTTCAGACAGGAATAAATTACCAAATGTTAGGGCAAAAACAGGAGTTAAAAAAGTGAGCGCTGTAAAACTGGTTAAATTTCCCTGAGAGGCGATGTAAAAGAAAAGTCCGTAGGCGAGCGCACTACCTAAAACCGTAGAATAACTAAGAGATAACCAGCCTGAAGCAGTTAAATTTTGCCATTGTTGGGATTCAGTCAAAGCAGACAAGATAACAATGGGAATTCCCCCTAATATCATGTGCCATCCTGTAGCAACTACAGGGTTAGCATGGCGACTGACATAGCGAATAACAATTGTTCCTGTAGCCATTGACAAAGAAGCGAGTAACATCCACCATTCTCCACTTTCCCAGAGAGTTGTCCAACCCCATCCTGTGATTTCTGTAGAGCTATCAAAAGCGTGTAATAACCACTCCTGGGGAAGTCCAATACAACTAATGCCAATAATACCAATCCCTAAGCCTAACCAGCCCCATCCACCAATGACTTCCCCAAATAACCAACTAGACATCAAAGCAACGGCTAACGGTTGAGAATCAATAATCACTGAGCCTAAACCTGCCCCTGTGCGTTGTAACCCTTCAGCCAGAAACCCCTGAAACATTGTTCCGTCTAATAATGCAAACAATCCTATCCACAACCATGCTTTTTTAGTTTTAGGTTGGGGAAGTTTGAATAGAGCAGCCACAATTAACACCAAGATTCCCGCAGGAATTAGGCGAATATTAGCAACAAAGAGGGGACTGGTGGAGTCCATTACACCTTTCATCGCTACCATCGCTGTTCCCCACAGAAAAAAGGGAGAAATGAGAACAAGGGGGTAGAGTAAAGGGGAGGTTTTCTGGGTATTGAGAAACATAGAGGTAAAAATTACTTAGGCTGATTCACTCTATGTTAACCAAAATGTTTAGTTTTGTTAATTTTTCTTTTTGCCCCCATAATGGTAGAGACTTTAGATATAACAATTTCTAGCAAACCCTTATTGAGTTGTGAGTAGTGAGGTCGCAATGAAACCGTCAACATCGAAAGCCCAGGCACCCTGGTTGAAACGTAGTATCAGTTTAGTAGGAAGCTTAACCTTGATTGGGGCAGGAATCGGGGAATTATCCGCCCTAGCCACCACCCAATCCCTAGTTATCGATGCTACTCCTCCAACTGCTCCTAACGTTTCCTTTGAACCCCCTGTTTCCCCTGCTCCTAAAGCACCTGTCAGCAAACCTGCTGTCAAAAAGCCCGTCTCTAAACCTATATATAAAGTTTCTCCTAAAACCTCGGTTGCACCCAAACCTCAAACCAAATTAGCAGCCCCCAAGGTTTCTGTTCCTAAGCCTAAAGTACAGATTGCTCGTCCTCAAGTGACTGCACCTGCGCCTAAAGTGACTATTCAAGGCAAAAATAGCTACATTGATGCCAATCGTTACGGTAAAAGTCAAGTAACTCCTCCCAGTAAAGTCATTCTGACGGAACGTAACAGTGGCTGTCAAACCGTTGCCCAAAATGGTCAGTTATCTCAAGGAAGTTGTGGTGGAAGTCTGAAAAAGCCTGTTTCTTTAGCGACAGCCAAGCCTGACGCTCCCCGTACTCAGAAAGCACCTGCTCCTGTTGCCAGACGACAACCCACTCGTTCTAACTATCAACCTGTTGCTCGTCGTGCGTCTGCACCAAGGGTAACTCGTCGTCAAAGTTCCCCATCAGTTGGTCTTCCCATTGACTCTCGGTATGTTGTTGGATTACAACCCATCAAACGACGTGGCTTTAATATTACCCTTGAACCCGTTGCACCTTATAATCGGGCAACCAGTTTGTATGATCAGTATAGTCAAGCGATCGCTCCTGCTGCTCAACAGACTACTGATTTACTTTATCCTTTACCGATTATTGGTCAATTTACCTCTGCTTTTGGTTGGCGACAACACCCCATTGCTAAAACCCGACGGTTTCATAACGGAACCGATATTGGCGCTCCAATGGGAACACCTGTCCTAGCCACTTATGAAGGGGAAGTGGTAGCAGCAGACTGGGCAGGTGGATATGGTCTTATGGTTACGCTACGTCACCTAGATGGGACTCAAGAATCCCGTTATGCTCACTTATCAGAGATTTTTGTGCAACCAGGTCAATGGGTTGAGAAAGGTGAAGTGATTGGTCGTTTGGGTAGCACGGGTTATTCCACAGGTCCCCACTTACACTTTGAATGGCGACACAAAACTGAGGAAGGTTGGGTTGCTGTTGACGCAGGACTTCATTTAGAATTTGCCTTAGACAATTTAATTCGCTCAATGGAATATGCTCAACAGTTGAGAGGTCAAGAACCCTTAGAAAGTCCTCAAGGTTAATACATTTTCCGTTGTCATGAGAGTTCAAGTGATAGGGGTAATTTTACCCCTATTTTTTATTTTATAGTGCTATGCACAAGGCAGAAGTTAGAAGCATAGGTTAAGAGTTTTTAACTATGGCCATTTAAGCGGATTTGATCTTATATAAAAGATAAAAGCCATGCCATTTATTCATCTGTTGTTAAGCTAATATAATAGACTCTCCCTCTTTATAAACACTATAAGCTTAATTGACGACGGGCTTCAAACAAGCCAACCGCCACACTAACTGATAAGTTTAAACTCCTAACCTGGGGATGGGGCATTGGAATACATAGTGTTGCATTACAGCGCTGTAAAAAAGATTTAGGTAGGCCATTAGTTTCGCTACCAAAGACTAACCAATCATGATCTTGATGGGTACAATCGGTATAAGTCATCGTGCCATGAATACTATAACCTAAGAGTCTGCCCCCTAACGATTGATAGAATGTTTCAAAAGTCTCTAAATCGGGATGATATTGTAAATTAACATAAGGCCAATAATCGAGTCCTGCTCGTTTTAAGTAGCGATCGCTTAATTCAAACCCCAAGGGGCCGACTAAGTGCAGTTCTGTCTCTGTGGCTGCACAGGTTCGGGCAATATTACCCGTATTAGGGGGAATTTGGGGATGAACTAAAACGACTCTTAGCATTAATGATTTAACGGTTAATTAATCTCTACTCTTATCAAAGATACACTATTTTGGTAGTTAAGCTAAAATAGATTATTAATAGTTTCCCTAGAAAGATAGCCTTATGCGATCGCTGCTAAGAGGTAGATTGTTATGACCTTGATACAAACTTCAGACACAATTTATAGTTTTGAGGATTATTGTCATTATGATGACCCAGATAATCGTTATGAATTAGTTGATGGGAGATTATTATTGATGAATCCGCCAACTTTTCAACATTTATTAATTGCTAAATTTTTAGAAACTTATTTTGACCAATTTATTCAAGCCCGATCACTTCCTTTGCTCTGTTTTAAAGAAGCAGGAGTGAGGACAGGATGGCGTAAATCTAGAATTAGCGACCTTTATATTATAGAAGCTAGTGAAATTAAAGAATTAGTAGATAAGTCGGCTATTGTAGAAGTTCCACCTTTATTGATTGTTGAAATTGTTAGTCCTGAGTCTGTGACAATAGATTATCGTTATAAGCGCTCAGAATATGCAGCACTAGGGGTTAATGAGTATTGGATTATTGATGCGAAAAATGAGAAAATTACCATTCTCTTATTAGAGGAAGGATTATATGAGGAAACAGTTTATCAAAATGACGCTCCATTAATCTCTCGTCTTTTTCCTGAGTTAAATTTAACCGTTCTTCAAGTCTTACAGTCTGGCAAAATCATTAAATAATTACAGGTATTATTGTTGGGCTTTAGCCCCTCATTACAGGGTAAGCTCATCTAAATTTATGTAATAATATACTGACTATTAAGATAGAATATGCACCAAAAGCCAGTATATCCTGACTTGATGTTGATCAGCAAAACTTATAGGTCGTAGTTAATAGTGTATAGTTGAAGCGTGAATAATTGAAAACTTAACTATTAACTATTAACTATTAACTATTACTTAATTGGCATTCAAACGATGATAAACCGTGACTAATCCTTGATCATCTCCCACATTCCCTGGAAATAAAACCACAGGTAAATTAGGAAATAAGGGATGATCCGCTTCTGTTCTGACTAAGGAGCAACCAGGGAGAATTTGACCTAGTAAACGGACAGATTTGAGTGTTAAACCTGTACTTAATACATCATTAGAGGTAATTCCCCCTTTACTAATTAAATAGCCTATATCTGAGGGAAGTTTCTGGACAATATCCATTAATAACGATGATACTTTGACCCCAAAATCAAGGCGCTCTTGAATAGTATTAAAGGTTAATTCTTGGCGACTGGTATAAATGACAGGGGTTTGTCCCGACTGATACACTTGATTAACTTCCGCTAATATTTCTTCTAAGATTTGTTCTCTTTTTTGAGGAAAATTTCGTAAACGGGTAACATCCACTTCAATTCCTGTTACGCCTGATTCTTTTAATAATTCGCCTAACTGACGAGTTGATTTTTGAACATGAGATCCCACCAAAATCACCCCTACTTTAGCCGTGGGTTTATATTGGTTCATGTGATCGGCAGAGATAGGCTGATTCCCTAATTGGGCTAAGGCGGTTAAAATACTAGCAGCGCTGCGAAAGAGAAAGCGCTTTCCTTGAGCCGCCGCCATTAAAATATCTTTAGCAAATTGATCTAAATCTGCTTGCGTCTCTCCATCTACCACACCACATTGATTTCCTTGTAGTGTTTTCAGACGCTCTAAGCTTCCTTGGCGAATATCTTCTAATAAAAATCTTTCTACCTTAGCCGCAGGTATTTTCCCTTTGGTTTTCTCTTCTACATAATCAGGGAGATAACTATATTGATAGCCAAATACGGAATCTTTGGCAAATTCTGTTTCATGAACTGGGGTAGGTATTCCGTCTATGATTAAGTAATGAATACTTTCTTTAGTGATGCGTCCCCCTTCAAAAAAAGCAGGAATAAGGAAATGAGCATCAAAACCGCCTAATTCTTGGGCTATGACATCTGTTTCGACTGGATAATGACCTCTTAACGTTGAATCTGACCGACTGACGACTAAAAAATCTTCAACTCCTTCTGCTGCGATCGCTTTTTTCAAATTCTGACAGACTTCTAGTGTTACCTGTGTTGCTTGTTCAGGGGTTAAGGCCCTGGTATTGGTTAAAATAAAGAAAATCGGTGTATCGTCTTGTAAGCCTAGTCTCAGGGTGTCTATATCCCACTTCATCAACAATAAACAGCTATGAACCGTCTGTGATCCAGTTGGATCATCATCAAGTACTATAATTTTCGGTTGGGTATTCATAGAAATTAGGTTATCAATTATCAGTTATGAATTATAAATTATAAAGGATCACGGTGTATCGGATAAGCTTAGACATAGGACTTAAGTTATGATTAGGATAGACTTTTTTACACTGTAGATTTTACACTTAAACTGTATTATACTCTAAGCCACTCAATCCTAATTCAATATCAGAAATGATATTTTTCTGCTCCCAACAATGACATCAAGTCTAAGAAAACACTAAAATGAATGAGCAAGACTTACTCAATCGTATTACCTTTGATCAAGAAGTATTGAATGGAAAACCCTTAATTAGAGGGCTAAGAATTTCAGTGGAAATGATCCTAGAACTTTTAGCCAAAGGAGCAACCATTCAGGAAATTTTAGAAGATTATCCTGAATTAGATACCCTTGATATTCAAGCAGCTTGCTTTTATGCCTATTCTCTTGTGTCTCAAGAGAAAGTTCTCGAAAGAATAGCTAATTAACTAACCTTAATAGTATGGGATTTCTAATTGATGTCAATGCCAGTCGGACTCTAGGAAATATTCTTATTGTCCAAGGTTATGATGTTGCTTTTGTTAGTGAAATCGATCCCGAAATGCCAGATGAAGAAATTTTAAAATGGGCGGTTAAAGAAAAACGAATCATTATTACCACTGATAAAGATTTTGAACAGCTTATCTGGCAACAAAACAAAGCACACTGTGGGATTTTACGTTTAGAAAACTTACCTCGTCAGCAAAGAATTCAGTTACTTGAGGAGGTTTTGCAATCCTATCGTCAAGACCTCGAAAAAGGAGCAATCATAATCGCTACTCAGGCTAAATTTAGAATTCGCCGCAGTTAGTTAACCAGATGTCTGGTAGTCTAAGTCCAGCCACCAAAAATAGCTAATCCAAAGAAGTGCCAAGGTATGGCAAATGTTTTGAATTGAGCTTGAGATAACATAGTTTGGTGAGTAAGTAATGAGGCTAAACGATCTTGTCCTGAATAGCCTTGAGGTTCAGACTGACCGATTTTTGAACGGACAAATTCTCCATCTATTCCTTGATTGTTAGACCATTTTTCTCGTAAATATTGATAGGTTTCTCTTAAAAATTCTGATTCTTGTAAGATAGGATCTGCATTCCAAAAACACCCCCCTTGTTTAATATTTTTGCCGATACAAACAAAAAGTTCTTGTTTCATCTCATCAGTTAAATGATGAATCGCTAAAGAAGAAACACAAGCATCAAATCCTGTTCCTATGGCTTCACTTAAATCGCCTTTTGCCCATGCACCAAAATCACCTTGAATGAGGGTAACACGCTGCTCTAATTGGGCTTGGAGCAATTTTTCCCTCGTAAAATCTATCATTCTCGGAGAATAGTCCAGTGCTACCAAATGAGCATCAGGACAATGATTCAATAACTTAAGGCTTAATTCTCCTGTGCCACAGCCTAACTCCAGAATACGACTAGCAGTAGTAGGAATACAAGCAGTTAAGGCATTCAGCATCTCATCATAATGAGGTAATAGCTGACGAATACCTTGATCAAAGTATTGAGTGTTGGCAAAAACTTCACCTGGATAAATAGTCATAGTCGTGGATTGTTTCAGCTAATTTGGTGCATTAGGTAGGATGGGCTTTGCCCATTAAATCATAGAATTAACGCATAAGCTATTACACTATTTTAACTGTGTCAGTCCAGTAGTGTATTGTTTCAGCTAATTTGGTGTATTAGGATGAAGCTTGTAGTAAGCCCCTTGAGGCGAAGATTCTGGCTCAAGCCCCTACTACGACCAATTCCTACCAATTCTAACCCATCCAATTAGTTAAAGCGGAATGTCAGTTAAAAATCTTCTAAATCTTGAGGGGAAATACTAATTTGCCAAAGATCGTTAACTCCTGGATTATTTAAGCGCTCCCAACTGTCTTGATCTCTTGCTAAACCAAGACTGACTGAATTTCCCACTCGAATATATCCTAATCTTCCTTGGCCTTGGATATTGTCAAGATCCCTGACGACTGACTGTCTTAACTGAATTGTTATTTGTCCCCCTTCAGTAAAGAATAAAGTGGCTCGATTCCCTTCAAATTGCACTTGAACCTCATAAGTAGCTCCTGTTCGTTGATAATAAGCTTTAGCAGGAATTCTACGCCCATCAAGATTCTTTCCTTCATATTCAAGGGCTGACAGGGGGACATTCCAACCCATAAACATAGTTAAAGTAAGTAGTTTTACCAAAATAATTAGACCAAACTTGTAGGGGTTGGTTTTGCCAAAAGCTATATTATGTAAGTGTTCAATCTTCATTTTAACCTGCCCTGTTTTATACAAGTGACATCCTCCCCAACTAACCTACAGTATAGTTGGGGCTTCCCACCTCACGGGGGGATATTTCTGCCCACAGAGGGATAGTCCCCCTACGCCAGTTATCTAGGCGAAAAGCCCCCGACACTGATAGGCATTCATCCCTACCTCTGGCTCTTATACACATCTCCGAGCCCACGAGACAA
>JBFRWQ010000416.1:0-5353 GCA_051439665.1 Microcystaceae cyanobacterium
CTCAAGGCAAGTCTTTGATCATCAATGGGAGAAAGGTTAAATCAATCAATCAAAGATCTAACCGATTTGTGGCTAAACACAAACAAGGTAAGGATCAGACTTACTGGAATGAAGAATTAGACCAAGCTACCCACCAACGTAACTGTCAGATGAGAGATGCAGTTAACAAAGCAGCTAGATTCATCATTAACTATTGTCTTAACCACGGAATAGGTAACATTGTCTTTGGTTGGAATGACCGTCAAAAAGACTCAATTAAGATAGGGAAACGGAACAATCAAAACTTCGTGCAGATTCCCACAGCTAGGCTAAAAAAGAGAATTCAACAGTTAGCTGAAACTTATGGTATAAAGTTCCTTGAAACCGAGGAGGCGTACACCTCTAAAGCCTCTTTTCTCGATAACGATTTAGTACCGAGACATGGTGAAAAACCCAGTCAGTACGAGTTTTCGGGTCAGAGAATTAAGAGAGGTTTATATCAAGATTCCAAGGGTCAGTTAATTAATGCTGACTGTAATGGAGCGGCCAACATCTTGAGAAAAGTAGCGACACAGATAGAAATTAATCTATCCAAGGTCGGTAAGGGATTATTGACAGTCCCTAAACGATATTTTTTGACCAATCTATCTAAATCATATCGTAAACGAGCGCAGACGTGGATTAATCCCGTCGGAGCTTAACGTTTAGAATCTACGTGTTTTTAAACCGTGGAGATGTCAAACACCTTGACGAATTAGCAAAAATGCTTATCATTAGGTGAGAACCGCTCAACTATGTATTAATGTAAAGTTATTATATTTTTTGTAAAGTCATCACTTATGCAAACTGTAACTCGTCCCTTCTCTTCTGTCTCCATTACACACAAACCGCTTAAAGTTGTCGCCTTGGGTGATAGTTTAGTCTATGGATATGGTGATCCCGTCGGAGGGGGTTGGGTTGAGCAATTACGGCGACAGTGGATGATGTCAGCCGAATCAGGTCATGTTTTGTATAATTTAGGCATTAGAGGCGATCGCACCTCTGGGGTAGCGGAACGACTAGAAAGAGAATATCGTCAACGGGGAGAACTTCGCAATCAAGTACCTGACCTAATTATCCTATCAGTGGGAGTCAATGATAGCCCCTGTTTAGGTAAACCAAACGGTAGAAACTTTACTAATTTTCAGTTATTTGAGAAAGAAATAGATAATTTGCTAGATCAAGCCCAATCCTTATGTCCCGTTCTCTTTGTGGGAATGGTGCCCGTCAATGAGGCGAAAATGCCCTTTTTGGACTGTTTTTACTATAATCACGCTGACCAATATCGTTATAAAGAAGCAACTAAATTGGCTTGTCAACAACGACAGATTCCCTATTTAGATATTTTTGATGGCTGGATGGAGAATGGGTTAGATTGGGTCAACGATCATCTAAACGAAGATGGCCTACATCCCAATGTAGCAGGGTATCGAGCGTTATGGGAAGATGTGATGAATTGGTCAGCGATCGCACAGTTATCTACCGCATTAGTCTAAAAGACGAGAAATTGCCCCATCATTCTCCTGATACTGTAGGCAAAGATTTCCTTGCTTCCCACAGATAGGATAACTGATTTTTGACTCTCTAAAAACAACCATTATCCTAAACTCAAGTTATCATTTAAGAAACAGAATATAGCCATACGAATTGAGGATAGGACAATTGAAAAGACTTAATCCTTTTTTAAATAAGGGTTTTCCTTCTTCCTTCTTGATTCTGTGTTCAGCAATATATTCTGAGTCTTCTCCTCTCACGCTGCGTTGTTTTCCCAAGGAAAAATATGTTTAGCCGATTTAAAAATTTATTTGGCGGCCAATCTGGTGGTATCGGTTTAGAAATCACCCCAGAAAGGATTAATATCGCTCAAGTTGCCCGTCAGGGACAAAATTATAAGCTCACGAAATTTTGTTCTACTGAAATTCCCGACGGAATTTTTGAAGAAGGCAAAATAGTCGATTCTCCCTCATTGGCTGAACAAATTACGGAAATTCTCACCGAAAACAAAATTAAAGCCAAACGAGTCGCCACCTCTGTTCCCATGAGAGAAGCCATTATTCGTATTATTCCTATTCCCTCAGAACTGGATGACCAAGAATTACGAGACATGGTACTCAACCATGAAGCCAGCTTATACTTACCCTATCCAAGGGAAGAAGTTGACCTAGATTATCAAAAGTTAGGTTATTTTGAAGATGAAGACGGGATTGAAAAAGTCCAAGTCTTGTTAGTGGCCACCCGTAGGGAAATTACTGATTCCTATATGGACACCTTTCAGCAAGCAGGACTAGCGGTTGATATTTTAGATATTAATAGCTTTGCCCTGATTCGCACCATTCGGGAACAACTGCGACAATTTGGCTCAAAAGAGGCGGCTGTTTTGGTGGATATCGAATTTGATAACACGGAAATTGCCATTATCGTTGATGGAGTTCCCCAATTTTCTCGAACCGTTCCCATTGGGACCTATCAAATGCAAAATGCCCTTTCTCGTGCGATGAATTTACCCACTGCACGAAACCCTGAAATTTTGCAAGGGATGACCATTCCGGTGACCCAGTTTGATAGTTTAAGTACACAGGGTGCAGCCGTCAACCCAGGGATGAATGCGCTCATGCGGGTCTTAGGAGAACTAACCGATGAATTGCGCCGTTCTATTAATTTTTATCTCAATCAGAGTGAAGATTTGGAGGTGGTGCAATTATTACTAGCTGGCCCCGGTGGGGGAATTGTGCAGTTAGATGAGTATCTCACCCAGCGCCTCAGTCTGCCAACAATGCAGGTTGATCCCGTCACCGCTTTGTCTATTGAAAGTGACGAAGAGATTCCGGCGGTACAACGGCCAGGGTTAGGAACAGTACTGGGATTAGGATTAAGGGAGGTTTAATTGTTATGTATGGTCTGGATATAAACTTTTTAAGCGATCGCAATTTAGAGACTACCAAAACTACGTCGGTCGCTAAAGATACCCCTGGTGTTTCTTTGAAACAACAAACGCCCCTTCTAATTGGAGGAGGGATTGGTTTGGCTTTGGTTGCTTTAGCAGGAGGATTTATTTTCATACTGAATGTTCAAACAAGGCAAACAGAAAGTAATATTGCTGAACTTGATGCAACCTTGACTAGATTGGGTGGTAAATTGCAATCCATTGACGAGATTAAAGCCCAAATTGAAACAGTCAACGGAGAAGTAACTGGCCTAGTCAGTGTTTTTTCTCAGATCAAGCCTTGGTCAGCTTTATTAGAGGAACTAAAGACTCAAACTCCGCAAACCGTCCAAATCAATAGCTTGCAAGAAACAACAGTAACAACTGGAGAAGGACAAGCGCCCGCACTAGGACTAAATATTACTGGAGTAGCTCAAAGTTATGATGCTGTTAATGACTTTTTGTTAACGTTGCAAAATTCCCCTTTTCTTCAAGCAGAGCAAACCAAAATTCAGTCTGCTCAACAATCAGGGGCTTTAAACATCACACTTGAGGAAGGTAGTCCTTATACATCGGCAGTTATTCCCAATGTGGTTCAATTTAACGTTACAACCCAATTAAATAACCTGCCCGCTACCGAAATGCGACGTGAGTTAGCTAATCGTGGTGCTGTGGGCTTAGTGAGTCGTTTACAAACCCTTGAACAAACAGGAGCGATGAAATGACCTATACTGAAGAATTTACCCCTGAAGATGACCAGGAATTTGAGGAGGAGGTAGATTATCCGACGGCCTTTGGCATTACCTTTACCCCTAAAGTCAGTGGTATTAGTCTAGGAGTACTAGGATTACTGACCGCAGGCTATCTGTTGACGCAATTTGGTTTACCTATCTTGAGCCAATTTAACGAACTGAAAAGCCAAGAAGATGAGAAGCGAGCCCAAGTGGAAGCAAAACAGTCTGGTCAACTCGATCAAGAAAAAATTCAGCTAGAATCCGAGTTGAAACAAGCCGAATTAACAAAACAACGAGTCTTGTCTCTCTATGCTAAACCTGATACTTTGAATACCATTTTGCTTAATCTCAATCGCTTTGTGAACGCTCGCAATGTTACTCTAAACAGTTTTCAACCAACAGGAGATATTAGCGTGATCAATGACGGTAGTTTGGGTGCAGCCGTTAATGGCAAGCTACAACGTCAAAGCTATAACCTTAGTATCATAGGGACTTACGATGAGGTTCAAGCATTTTTACGAGATATTGAACGATTACAACCTTTGATTGTGGTGAGAGATTTAACAGCCTCTTCTCAAGGAAACCAAAGGGAAGATCAAGTTCCTGTTACATTGATAGAAAATCCAGATCAGGAAGTTTATGCTATTCCTAATCCTGAAAACCTCCCCACCCTCAGCGCCCAATTTACATTGGATGTTATCTTAGCTAACTAAAGAGTGTGTCAAGGGGAAACCCTTGTGTGTGTGTTAAAACTACTTTGTTCAGTAGAGGAGTGAATCGTGAAAAGTCTTTATTATCCGCTAATAGCGAGTGGATCTCTCTTAGCTATTCTATGGGGCGATCCTAGTTACGCTAAAGAATCCAGTTCCCTGATATCAGCGTCCCCAGATCTTCCTGCTATGATTGTGATTGATTCATCAGGAGAAACGAAGATTTCAGAAAAAGTTCCTGATGGAAGTAAAATCCCATTATCTTTTGAGCCAACCTTTTTAGAAAAAGCAGAAAATACTGCCTTAATTCCACCAGAAACAGCATCAAATCACCAACTAGACCTTAATTTTCCTGCTCCAACCCTAACTTACCCTTCTTTTTTTGCACAAGCTCAACCAGATGTCTTAGTACCCCAGCCAGAAATTATTATTGATAATGAAACAGGAAATGGACAGGATCTGCTCACACCACAAGCGCCTGCTGCCCCTGTGTTACCCAGAGCGATCGCTCCTCCAGTGGGAGATATGGCAGTTTCTAATATCAATGCGGCGGCTGATCGTATTGCCTTGGGAACAAATGTAATTATTCCTCGTTTAGTCCTGCAAGATGCTCCTGCTAGTAAGGTATTGGAAGTGTTAGCTGAGTATGCAGGGTTAAATATAGTCTATAATGCAGCCACAGGTGGGCAAGGAGAAGAAGGTGGTGGAGATGCCACAATTTCCCTTAACTTCACTAATGAGTCTCTCGAAGATGTCTTTAATACGGTGTTGGTCGTATCAGGCTTTAAAGCCAACCGTAGAGGCCGCACCATATATGTTGGTCCGAGTTTACCCCCAGAGGCTTTAAACTTAATCAGTCGGACTATTCGTCTTAATCAGGTGGAATCTTTCAATGCAGGGGCATTTTTAGCCTCTCAAGGGGCAGAATTTCAACGTCTTGTTCAGCAAACCGAAGATATTACCGACCC
>JBFRWQ010000417.1:0-4338 GCA_051439665.1 Microcystaceae cyanobacterium
AGTAGCAACCAGAAGTCAACATGGCAGACATATCAGCAAAACAAGTAAAAGACCTTCGCCAAAAAACCGGTGCCGGCATGATGGACTGCAAAAAGGCACTTAAAGAAAGCGATGGTAACATAGACAAAGCCATTGAGTGGCTAAGACAAAAGGGTATTACCTCTGCCGATAAAAAGGCAGGTCGAGTAGCAGCAGAGGGATTAGTTCACAGTTACATTCACACAGGGGGACGCATCGGTGTTCTCGTGGAAGTTAACTGTGAAACCGACTTTGTGGCACGTCGTGACGAATTCAAAGAACTCGTTGTCAATATCGCTATGCAAATCGCCGCCTGTCCCAATGTGGAATACATCTCCACCGAAAATATTCCCGAAGCTATAATCGCTAAAGAAAAAGAGATCGAAATGGGTCGAGAAGATTTAGCGAGTAAACCAGAGAATATTCGTGAAAAAATCGTTCAAGGTCGAATTGATAAGCGCTCTAAGGAATTATCCCTCCTTGATCAGCCCTTTATTAAGGATCAAGGAATTTCAGTTGGAGAACTGATCAAACAAACCGTCGCCGCACTTGGAGAAAATATTCAAGTTCGTCGCTTTGTGCGCTTTGTTCTCGGAGAAGGGATTGAAAAAGAAGAAGTTAACTTCGCTGAGGAAGTAGCAGCCCAAACAGGACAGAAAGTGGCTGAAAAATCACCTGAACCAGAGACAACAGAAGCAAAATCCAAAGGAATAACCCCTAGTAAGGGAGGTAAGTCCAAGGGTAAAGGTAAAAAGAAAAAGTAGTCAGTTAAATTAGCTATTTTTTCAAATAGGCAAAAGTGAAGGGATTATTGCTTTGCTTTTGTCTTTTGTTTTTAGCGCAAGATGAGGATGAAGGTCTGTAAAACCCCAACCATAAATCCTAAAACCCCACCTAAATTGACGATCGCTTGTAATTCGCTTTTAACAATTCCTTGGGTTGCTATTTCTAGTTGTTCAGGAGAAGTACCATTAATTCGCTCAACAATCACTTGATCAATCGATAAAATGGGAATGACGTTGGTAATAATTTTTTCTAAATCTTCTTCAAGATAGCGCTCTAAAATGAGGGCTAATTCTTCACTAATGGTTTCTAAAGATGTCATAACCGCAGCAGAGGACTGTAACCGTTTGACCAGAATAATGGCTAAATTATCCCAATCAATTGATTTACCGAAATCTTGAATCAGTTTTCCTCCACTTTCTTGTAAATATTGTCTGACAGTATCACGGGTTGTTTTTCGTAATTGTTTGACCGTAGAGACGGGTAAATTTTGTAAGGATAGACTTTGTAACCATTGTCTGAGACGGCCTCTGAGTTCTAGGGATAACATTAATTCTTGTAAACGGGTATTAGCCATGTCTTTTTCGTCAATACAAAAAGTTCTTAAACGCATCAGTGCATTACGAATTCCAAAAATATTAGCAACTACCCAATAAGTCCCACTGGTTTTTTCACGAAATCCTTCATCAATGACTTGAATATTGCGATCTGTCAGAAAATCAATTAAGATTTGCCGTAAAAAATTAGCAGGAATCACTTTATCTAGAATCCAATCTGATAATTGTCTTGCTTGAGGAGTCGTGAGTCTAAATTCTAATAAAATTTGGTCAAAAATTTGATTGATTTGGGTTTCTAAAAAATCTTCTCTTCGGGCTAAAACTTTGAGTAAACGGGGTAAGGATTCCCCAAACAAATCTTTCAGAATTTCCGCTAAAATACGGGCTGTTTTTTGTTCTTTATCTTCTCTGACTTGCTTTAAGGTTAGGTTTAATAACCATAAAATCGCCCCTTCAACCAGTTCTCTTTTTAAAAGTCGCTTTGCTAGTCGTTGCAATTCCTCTGGGGTGAGTAAAGATCCCATAATAGTATCTGATACCCGCTTCGCTAACCGTTCCTGATTACGTGGAATTAAGCCAGGGGTAAAGGGAAGACGACGTTTACCAATATAGACAGCTTTGTAGGGACGGAATAGCATTTTAATGGCAATATCGTTGGTAAAATAACCAATAATTGCACCTGCTACAGGAGGTATAATAATTGTCCAAAGGTTAGCAATATCCAAGATAATTTTAACTCAACTTATAACTTAAGATTAAGCTTTACTCAGCACTAAAACCCCCATTAAACCGCCAGCGATAGGGTAATGGACGGCTTGAGCAAATCCTGCTGATAAGGCTAATTTTACCTGTTGTGAACCATCAGGAAACCGATCTAAACTAGGACTAATATAGGCATATTCATCCGTTAGTTCAAATTGTTTGGCCATTGGTACAACGATCGCATTAAGATACCATTGCTGGAAGCTTAAGATTAGGGGGTTTTGGGGACGATGAAAGTCCAAAATAGCAGCTTTTGTCCCTGACTTTAACACTCGATACAATTCTTGCAAACAGCGAGGAATATCAACCACATTTCGCAATCCATAACCCATCGTAGCGCAATCAAAGCTCTGATCTGGGAAGGGCAGTTGCAGAGCGTCTCCCACTTGCCATTTAATGGGAAGATGGGGGTATAATTGCTGATGACGCTGTTGAGCGATCGCTAATTGGGACTCAGAAAAATCTACGCCGATCACCTGTCCTTCTTGTCCAACACTGCGAGCTAATAATTGGGCTAAATCTCCACTCCCACAACAAATATCTAATCCTTTACCTTTCTGCTTGGGTTCGCACCATTTAATCGCCATTTTCTTCCAAATACGATGTTGTCCTAAACTTAAGCGATCGTTAAATTGATCGTAAACTGGAGCAATGCGATCAAATAAAGCCTGAATATCAGAAGCGGGAATGGGAGGGGTTTGAGACATAGGAGACTTTTTTTTACTTCTCCTATTCTAGCGAATTTCCGTTATTTTGTCGTAAAATATTAGGTAAATAATCGTTAATTATACCTAGAATGACTTCAGTTACCTATCCTTACACCCGTCAAGACAATCAGGTTGATACTTATCATGGAATTACTGTCAAAGATCCCTATCGTTGGTTAGAAAATCCCGACACTGAAGAAACGAAAAATTGGATCAAGGCGCAAAATGAAGTTACTTTTAATTATTTAGAGGCAATTGAAGAAAGGGGCGAGATTAAGCAGCGATTAACCAAATTGTGGAATTATGAAAAATATGGCACTCCGTTTCAAGAAGGCGATCGCTATTTTTATTTTAAGAACGATGGGCTACAAAATCAAAGTGTTCTTTATACCTTAAAAACCCTAGACGACAATCCTCAAGTCTTACTTGATCCTAACACTTTTTCAGAAGATGGAACAGTAGCGCTCTCTGGTTTATCTATTAGTAATGATGGTCAATATCTTGCTTATGGAGTTGCTCAATCAGGGTCAGATTGGGTAGAATGGAAAGTAAGAAATATTGCAACAAAAGAAGATTTAGTCGATCATATTCAATGGGTAAAATTCTCTGGTGTTTCTTGGACTCATGATCACCAAGGATTTTTCTATAGTCGTTACGATGCACCCAACCCTGACACAAAATTAGAAGAAACTAACTACTATCAGAAGTTATATTATCATCGTTTAGGGACATCTCAAGATCAAGATCAGTTAATTTATCAACGAACGGATCAAAAAGAATGGGGGTTTAATGGCTTTGTTACTGATGATGGAAACTATCTTATTATTTCAGTTTGGCAGGGAACTGATCCCAAGCGCTTGATTTTTTATCAAAATTTACAACAAGAGAACTCACCAATTGTAGAGTTGATTCAAGAATTTAAAGCAAATTATCAGTTTATTGATAATATAGGTTCAACCTTTTGGTTTAAAACTGATTTAGATGCCCCTAAAGGTCGTATTATTGCCATAGATATAGATAAGCATGACTCAGAAAATTGGCAAGAAATTATCCCAGAAGCAGAAGAAACTTTAGAAGATATTGGCATTCTTAATCATCAATTTGTTGTTAATTACTTAAAAGATGCTCATTCAGTTGTTAAAATATTTGATTTACAAGGTCAGTTGATCAAAGAAATTCCCTTTGCTGAAATTGGCACAGTCTCTGGTTTTAATGGACGGAAAGAGGATCAAGAAACATTTTATTCTTTTACGAGCTTTACGACACCTACCACTATTTATAAATACGACTTTGCCACTGGGGAGAGTCAGTTATTCCGTCAACCAACCGTTGATTTTGATACGAATGACTATGAAACCAAACAAGTCTTTTATCCCAGTAAAGATGGGACAATGATTCCCTTATTTATCACCCATAAAAAAGGATTACAGCTTAATGGAGAAAACCCAACCTATTTATATGGCTATGGGGGCTTTAATGTTTCTCTAACACCTGCTTTTTCAGTCAGTAAC
>JBFRWQ010000418.1:0-3618 GCA_051439665.1 Microcystaceae cyanobacterium
CTCCGATTGGAAATCTTGAAGATATTACCTACCGCGCTGTTTCTATCTTACAGTCAGTTGATGCGATCGCAGCCGAAGATACACGCCACACAGGTAAATTATTACAGCATTTACAAATTAATAAGCCTCAAATCAGTTATCATCATCATAATCGCCTCTCTCGTCAAGAAACCTTAATTAATGAGCTTAAACAGGGGAAAAACATCGCTTTAGTCTCTGATGCAGGAATGCCCACCCTATCTGATCCAGGATATGATTTAGTTAAAGCTTGTTATGCTGAGAATATCTCTGTCGTTCCGATTCCAGGGGTAACAGCGCTAACAACAGCTATTGCAATATCAGGGTTAGATTGCGATCGCTTTGTCTTTGAAGGGTTTTTACCTCCTAAAGGAAAGAAAAGGAAAGAAAGATTGAGTTTATTAGGGGAAGAAAGGCGAACAATGGTGTTTTATGAAGCGCCTCACCGAATTGTTAGCACATTAAAAGATTTTTGTCAAGTTTTTGGACCAGATCGACCAATAAGTATTGCACGGGAATTAACGAAAGTATATGAGACGATCTGGCGAGGGAGATTAGAAGATGCGATCGCTTTTTATGACAATCATCCCCCTAAAGGAGAGTTTACCTTAGTGGTTGCGGGTCAAGAAGAAAGTTCTATTTTATTATCCGAAGAAGAGGTAAAAAAAGAATTGAAACAACTTTTAAGCCAAGGAATAAGTCGTTCCCAAGCTAGTCGTCAATTAGCTCAATTTACCTCCTTATCTCGTCGTCAAGTCTATGAGTTAAGTTTAGAGATTACGCCATAAAGGAAGAGGGGGGAGTGTGGGGAGTGTGGGGAGTGTGGGAAGAGGGGGGAGAGAGGAGAGATTTAACCGTCAAAATTAGTTTGACACAGCACTCCTCTATTATCGCCAACTTCCCACTTCCTGCTTCCCATTTCCCACTTCCTACTTAATATAATGGGTGTAAGCGCTTAATTTTACGCTGCGTATCCTCGCCACACCCCAATTAAAATGCCCTGAATCTCCACTTGTTCAACGTTGACTTCAATGGGATCATAAGCAGGATTAGAGGGTTTCAGAACGACCGTTTCTCCGTCTTGATAAAATCTTTTGAGGGTTGTTCCATGATTAGGCACTCTGGCAGCCACAATTTCTCCCTCTTTCACCTCCTCATCAGGGTTTTTCTCTCGCATAATGACAAAATCTCCTTCAGTAATCAGATCCTCAATCATGCTATCTCCTGTCACTCTCAAGGCGAAACAGTCAGATTGCTTCATAATAGGGGTTAAATCAAGACGTTCCTCAATATCACTAAACGGTTCGACCAATCCACCCGCCGCAATTGCACCATGTACCCGAACACCCATCGGCGAACGGTGTAAAATGCGAATGGTACGTGCTTTCCCCTCAGCCCAGCTAATATATCCTTTAGAGCGTAATCGTTCTAAACGGCTTTGAATCGGGGCTGGCGATCGCAAATTCATCGCCTTCATCATCTGACGAATCGATGGCGCATATTGATTAGTTTCGATATACTCAACTAACCAGTCGTAAAGTTCTTTTTGGGCTTTGGTTAAACTTTCCATAAGTTGTTCAGCAAATAGATCACTTGTTTTTATTCTAGAACACAAATACTAAAATGAATATTAAATCATTAATACTAGGCAAACGTCAATAAGTTTAGAAAGATTTCCGTTTGTGGAGGGTGGGAAATAAGGCATAATGGGCAGTGCGTCTGAATAGAACAGCATTTATTATTTTGTCAACTCTATGCGAACTGATTATTGTGGAGAACTGAAACCCTCTCAAATTGGGGAAACTGTCACCCTCTGTGGTTGGGTGGATCGTCAACGGGATCATGGTGGCGTGATCTTTCTGGATTTGCGCGATCGCTACGGTGTGGTGCAAATTGTCAGTGATCCCCAACGGACTCCCCAATCCTATCCCCAAGCTGAGAAGCTTCGCAGTGAATATGTAATTAAAATTAAGGGTAAAGTCAGTAAAAGACCCCCTGACTCCCTCAATCCTAAAATTCCGACGGGTGAGATCGAAATTTATGCTGATTCCATTGAATTACTTAACGGAGTCACCAAGCAATTCCCCTTTGTGGTATCTGGTGGAGATGGAGAATCAGTCAGAGAAGATCTTCGCCTGAAATACCGTTATCTTGACCTAAGACGGGACAAAATGATGGCTAACCTTAGCTTACGTCATCAGGTAGTTAAAGCAATACGGCGCTTTCTAGAAGATGAACAGGGATTTATGGAAGTGGAAACCCCGATTTTAACCCGTTCTACCCCAGAAGGAGCGAGAGATTACCTTGTTCCCTCCCGTGTCAATGATGGACAATGGTATGCCCTTCCTCAGTCTCCCCAACTCTTTAAACAACTGTTAATGGTATCAGGGGTAGATCGCTACTATCAAATAGCACGGTGTTTCCGTGATGAAGATTTACGGGCTGATCGACAACCAGAATTTACCCAATTGGACATGGAGATGAGTTTCCTGTCCTTAGAGGAGATTTTAGAGCTTAATGAGACGTTAATCTGTCATATCTTCAAAACAGTCCAAAATATAGATATCCCCCGTCCTTTCCCCCGTTTAACCTACGCAGAATCAATGGAGCGCTATGGGGTGGATCGCCCTGATACTCGCTTTGGTTTGGAATTAGTGAATGTATCAGAGATTGTTAAAGATTGTGGCTTTAAAGTCTTCTCTGGTGCAGTTAAAAGTGGTGGTGTAGTCAAAGTTCTGCCCATTCCCCAAGGAAATGACGCAATTTCCAATGTTCAGATCAAACCAGGGGGCGATTTATTCCGAGAAGCCACTGAAGCAGGGGCCAAAGGAATTGCCTATGTTAGAGTCAGGGAAAATCTCGAATTAGATACCATTGGTGCGATTAAGGATAACTTAAGTGAAGAGCAAAAAGAAGCGCTGTTAAAAGTAACAGAGGCTAAACCTGGGGATTTACTCTTATTTGGCGCAGGGGATACGGATACAGTTAATAAATCCTTAGCAAGATTACGCCTAGTCTTAGGAGAGAGATTAGGATTGATTGATTCTCAGCAGATTAATTTGTTGTGGATTACGGAGTTTCCCATGTTTGAATGGAATGGAGATCAAAAGCGCTTAGAAGCATTGCATCATCCCTTTACTGCTCCTAATCCTGAAGATCTAGACGATTTAACCACGGCTCGTGCCCTTGCTTATGATATGGTTTATAACGGCATTGAAATTGGTGGGGGAAGTTTGCGGATCTATCAAAAAGATATCCAAGAACAGGTATTTGCGACAATTGGGCTATCAATGGAAGAAGCTTATAATAAATTTGGCTTTCTTCTTGATGCGTTTGAATATGGGACTCCCCCCCACGGAGGAATTGCTTATGGATTAGATCGATTGGTGATGCTATTAGCAGGGGAAAATTCGATCCGTGATGTCATTGCTTTTCCGAAAACCCAACAGGCCAGTTGTTTGTTAACTGATGCACCTTCTACGGTGGATAATCAGCAGTTAAAAGAATTGCAGGTTAAATCTACTTATAAGCCGAAATCGGATAGTAATTAAGGTTGTGGCTTGAAATGAGTCGGATGGGTTAGACACAGAAATGATTTGG
>JBFRWQ010000419.1:0-10360 GCA_051439665.1 Microcystaceae cyanobacterium
GCCTTATCCTGTGTTGGATGAGATGGGCAATTATACAGAATAAATAGGTGAGTGTAGGAGGTGTGGGAGGTGTGGGGATAATGAAGTCGTCCCTCTCTCTCCCCCCTCTCTATCTCAACAGATAACCAAACAAACCAACCAGTATTGATACTACATCCGCTTAACCAAACCCAGTTATCACTCTCTGGGCAAGAATCTCCCCCCTCTCCCCACACTCCCCCCTCTTCCCCATCTCTACCAAAACTAGGTTTTATAAGTCGGATTGGGTATTACACCTACCCTGGGGCGCAAAAACTTCCCTTTGTCATATTTATTCAAACATTCCCTGAATGATTTCTTGATAATGTTGAGTAACAACAGGACGTTTAACCTTTAGCGTTTGAGTCATCATGCCATTTTCCATAGAAAAATTGTCTAAAACGAACTCAAACATCTTAATTTGATCATCAGGACGATAACCAGGGCGATTTTGCACTTCTCGCTTCAATTCCTTTTTAAATAAATCAATCACTGACTTATGATAAAGATCACTCTGTTGCAGTGCAGTATGAGAATTGACCGATTCAGGGAATGTTAAACTCAAATTATTACTACTAACCCATTTTTCTAGCGCTTCTACATTAGGCACAATTAATGCACCTAGCGCTTTCTGATCTTGCCCTACTAGCATGATTTGGTCAATATAAGCGCTGCGCAGACAAGCATCCTCAATGGGTTGGGGTTCGATATTCTCGCCATTAGACAGAACAATGGTATCTTTCGCCCGTCCTGTTAAAATAAGGTCATTTTGTTTAGTTAACCAGCCTAAATCTCCACTATCAAACCATTTCTCTGGATCAATTGCTTTAGCAGTGGCTTCGGGCTTTTTATAATAACCTTGCATCACTTGGGGGCCTCGAATTAACACCAATCCCCGTTTTTCTGGGGGAAGGGTTTGTTTAGTATCAGAATCTACAATCCGAATTTCTGTCTGGGAAATGGGACGACCAGAAGAACCAATGAAATTGCGCTTAACCGTTCGTGCCGTGGCGACAGGAGAGGTTTCAGTTAGTCCATAGCCTACAACTAGCGGAACACCGACAATTTCATAAAAACTGTCTAAATGTCGAGCTAAAGAGCCTCCTCCACTAACAAAGGTTTGAATTTGTCCCCCTGTTGCTTCCCGAATTTTGCTATAAACTAATTTATCTCCTAATGCGTGTAAGGGATAGAGGATTAGCGCTTGTACTTTGGCCATTAACCGTTCACTACTGGACGCATGAAGATGATCCATGCTTAAATTACGGGCAATTCGCCGAGCAGTGACATATCGTTCTGAAATATCAAGGAAAAACTTAACTAATTTTTGTTTGCTTTCTGGTTGTTCTCGGAAGTTTTTTTGAATTCCTTCGTATAAAGATTCACAAAGACGGGGAACACCAATCATGTGACGGGGTTTAAACTGTTTTAAGTCGTTTTTAAAGGTACGAATACTGGTATAAATCAGCATACACCCCTGAGAAAGTAAAAAATACTCTGCACTGCGTTCATAAGCGTGCCATGAGGGAAGAATACTCAAAACAGGATCGCTAGATTCAGTTTGAATAATCGTCTCTAATGTTGTTAGCTGGTGGAGTAAGTTACCCTGAGATAACATAGCCCCTTTGGGTTTTCCCGTCGTCCCAGAGGTATAAATCAGGGTTGCTAGGGTGTCTTTAGTGGCTTTAACTGGGTTAAGGGGTGCATTTTTCCCTAAATCCATTAATTGAGTGAAGTTTAAGCATTTAATAGACTGGGTTTCGTCCGGAGTTTCATCGGAGAGGATAATAATTCTTTCGAGGGAGGTATCAGCTAAACTCTCTTTTAGTTTTTGATAGGTCTTATTATTTTCTACAATTAAGGTGCTACTATCACTATCTGTCAGAATATAGAGTAATTCTGCCTTATCTGCTTGTGAAGATCGTACCGCATTGGCAGCACCAGCAGTCATAATACCTTGGTCAGCAATAAACCAACGGGGACTATTATCAGAGAATAAACAGATTTTATCAGATTCTTTAACGCCTAATGCTGTTAATCCTGCTGCGAATTGTTGAATGTTCTGCCATAATTCCCGATAGGTTAATTTTATCTCAGGTTTACTGTGGGGATCGTAAAGGGCGATTAAGTCAGCGAAGCGCTCAACTGTTGTTGGCCAGATTTCAGGTAGGGAATGGGCGAATGAGTAGTCAACCAGTTTAGTCATAATATTAAGAACATCTTAGGGGTTTCTCTTGCATTATAGAGATCAGTTTATCCAGTTGGGGGAGATGATAGGGCATTTTCTAAAATGTCACAGTAGAAGACTGGTTGTTACAGGCAAGATGCCTGTGCTACGGTTTACAATTTGTTACACCCAATCCGGTTAACAAAACCCAGTTATCACTCTCTGGGCAAAGAATCTCCCCACACTCCCCACACTCCCCACACTCCCCCCTCTCTACCAAAACTAGGTTTGATAAGTCGGATTTGGTATTACAGGCAAGATGCCTGTGCTACGGTTCAAAACTTGTCACAGGCAAGATGCCTGTGCTACAGTTCGCACAATCATAAAATTAGGATGTTTAACGCTGTGATGCGATCGCTTTTTTCTTGCTCCCTACTTTTTCTTAGTTTAACGGTTTCTGTTAAGGCTGAACCTAATCTTGATCTGAGTCCTGAAATCATAGAAGAGAGTCCGACTTTACAAAGATGGATCGAAGATGTCCCTAATGTATTAGAGGAGATTAGGAATGATCCTAGTTTTCGCACCCGTTTTCGTTTAGGATATTCTCTTTTTCCTTCATCCCATCACCGTAGCGGTTTAAATATCGGTATTGAAGATATCTTAATTAATAACACTTCTTTTGCTATTAGAGGAGACTATCATACTGATTTTAATCAGCGTAATTCTGGGGGGATTGATCTACAATATTATGTCTTCCCGTTGGGAGGTTATGTTAATTTTACCCCGATTCTGGGTTATCGCTATTTAGGAACAGAAAATTATAGTACTGATGGTTTAAATTTAGGGGGTAAATTAATCCTACCCCTTTCTCGTAACGGTGCCGCCGATCTTACTCTGATGCAAACCTTTATTTCTCCTGGGGGTGGGGATGAGGTAGGGATTTCCACCCTCTCTGTGGGCTATGCGGTAACGGAAAATCTGAGACTCTCAACCGATATTCAAAAAGAAAACTCACGGGTGAAAAAAGATAGCCGGGTTGGGATTGTTTTTGAATGGATGCCTTAGATGAATTATAAATTATGAGTTATGAATTATGAATTGATAGGAACGGCTCACTGATAACTGCTCACTGATAATTGCTCTCGGTTGCGCTAGAATCTAACTTAACACGCCCCAATGGACTAAAGATAAGGGAAAGTTGCTCCTGAATCGTTCATTCGTTGTCATAGTTGATCTACTCTCAATAACAAAACACAATGGAATCACCCATTAAAGCTGTACAAGCTGCTTATTATAGCGATGTTGCCTACAAAACCCCACCACCTGACCTAGAATCTCTCTTACTTAAAGAAAGGATTGTTTATCTAGGGCTTCCTCTCTATTCCTCCGATGAAGTTAAACGCAATGTGGGGATTGATGTAACAGAATTAATTATTGCCCAATTGTTATATCTACAATTTGATGATCCTGATAAACCGATCTACTTCTACATTAATTCTACTGGAACATCTTGGTACACAGGGGATGCAGTCGGGTTTGAAACAGAAGCTTTTGCTGTCTGTGACACACTTAGCTATATCAAACCCCCTGTACATACTATCTGCATTGGTCAAGCGATGGGAACCGCAGCGATGATCTTATCTGCGGGTACAAAAGGATTTCGGGCAAGCCTTCCCCATGCAACTATTGTACTGAACCAAAGTCGCACAGGCGCACAGGGTCAAGCTACAGATATTCAGATTCGTGCCAAAGAAGTGATCCACAATAAGCGGACAATGTTGGATATTTTCGCTAAAAATACGGGTCAAACGGCTGATAAAATTGCTAAAGATACCGATCGCACCTTTTACCTAACCCCCGAACAAGCCAAAGACTACGGTTTAATTGATCGGGTACTGGAAAGTAACAAAGATCTTCCCCAACCCATTGCAGGAGTTATTTAACCCTTCTGTTTTCTTGTTCCTTATTGATCATTTATTTGAGTTAAAATCATGCCTATTGGTGTTCCTAAAGTCCCTTATCGTCTGCCTGGTAGTCAATACGAACAGTGGATCAGTATTTATCAGCGTCTTTCGGTAGAACGTATCTTATTTTTGGGTCAAGAAGTCAATGACGCACTGGCTAATGCTCTGGTTGCCCAAATGTTGTATTTAGACTCAGATGATCCTAGTAAGCCAATCTATCTTTACATCAATTCCCCTGGTGGGTCAATTACTGCTGGTATGGCGATTTATGACACCATGCAGTATATCAAGTCAGAAGTGGTAACAATTTGTGTTGGATTAGCTGCTTCGATGGGATCTTTTCTCCTAGCTGCGGGCTCCCCTGGCAAACGGTTAGCGCTTCCCCATTCTCGTATTATGATTCACCAACCCTTGGGGGGAACAGGTCGTCGTCAAGCGACAGACATCGAAATTGAAGCTAAAGAAATCCTGCGCATTCGTCAACTACTTAACCAGATGTTAGCGGATAAAACAGGACAAACCCTCGAAAAAATTGAAAAAGATACAGACCGAGATTACTTTATGTCTGCCGAAGAAGCCCAAGAATACGGCTTAATCGATAAAGTGATTCAAGAAAGCGCTCCTTAAATAGATATGAATAGCAGACTGACATCGCTAATCTAGAGAAATTTGTAGGGGTATAGCACTGCTATGCCCTTATCGATTAGGATCTAACAAAAGCGCCGTTTTTTATCAAATTCTGGTTCTTGCCATGAAAAAGCAAAATGACTAATCCCTTGAACTTGGGGAAACTGACTACGAATGGCCTGCATTTGCTCCTCTAAATCAGGACGGTTATCATAGTTTTCTCCCCATAAACCAGCTAAAGCAGGAATAATTTGGGTATTAGCAGGGGACATTTCCACCACACGCTCCACTTTCTTAACAATGCAACTACTATCATTACAAACCCCATAGGACATGGGATGCCATTCCATTGACGGTGGGAATTGATCCCATGCTTGTAACCGAGAGTCAAACCCTTTTTCTCCTACCACTTGATTCCCATCAGGGAAAAAGACTGCACCTGACGGAATTCCTTGTTTCTGTGCCATTGACGCAGCAAAAGCGACAAAATCTACCACCCCTTGGGCAGCATGGGCAACGGCTAACAGCCAAATTTCTGCTTTGAGGCGAGCATAACGGGTTTCTAGGGGGATTTCTGCTTCATCAGCGCTAGGATTACGCCCTTGCCAAAGGGGAACACCCTCTTCGGGATAGGCTTCACTCACACTGATCAAATCTTGTGGCGTGATATATCCTTGTTCTAAATAACGATTAATTAAAGCCCGTCCCTGATTATTCTGGGCTCGGTTGAGTAAGGTTTGACGAGAGGCTGAACTATAGATCCAAAGATCTTTTACCTCCCCTGCGACTGATTGAGTGCCTGTTCCTCTGGGATAGCGTACATAATCAAATAAAATCCCATCTGGTTGCCGTTTTAAAATTGCCTGAATCAGTCGGCTATAATCAGCACGTACTTGGGGATGATAAGGATCAATAAATGCTTGAGATTGATCATCTACAAAGGTTGTGCTATCTTGTCCTTTGCCATTACGGGCAAGTAGAGCTTGATGTTGGGGTTTTTGAGCGTAAAGATAACCAAAATTTAAGGTAAAGACCCAAGCATAGACTTTTAAGCCCCGTTGATGCCCTTTTTGAATCACTGAGGCTAATAGATCCACCTCTTCGTTACCTTCTCCCCGTACCAGACTATTCCAAGCTGTGGGGTTATCTGCTGGTGGGAGTAACACCTGACTATCAGCAAACGCTTCAACATAAACCGTATTGTAACCCTTATTGACAATGCGATCTAACACAGCATCTAGACTTCCCCGACGAACATCACAGGGATAGAGACGTAACCAGACAGCTTGGGTAGGATAGGGAGAGTTGCGACGACAACGACGTAAACTATCAGCATCTTGTCGGAGACGTTCACCATATTCGAGACTAGCTTGCTCATTTCCTTTAAGTGCTTCTGCTAATAAACGAGTCTTAGCTGCGATCGCTGTTTCGTCTTGTTGACAATATTGCCCAGTAGCAGCTTGAACAGTCGTCAGTCCCAAGGTTGAGGAAATAGAGTAAAGAATAAGGGTTAATAAGGAAAGTGAGCGCAGCATTTCGATATGAGGTGTGATAGAGAGCGATCGTTTCGCTACATTTTAATCGATCTTGATGGACTAAGAGGAACAACCTAGCAATCAGATAAGTCTTAGGTGAAAAAACCAGCATAAATTCCTAGCCAATTGTTTTGGAATCATAACATAGCTCTTTTTCGTCTTCTAATTTGTTCGCTATGATCAGTGGCATAATTAAGCCCTTTATGATCAACATCCAAATTGAGGAGTTAAAACGGTGGTGTACGTTCCTGATGACACTAACAAGCCAATGCAAGGGGCTGACCTTCCCCCTCTCATAGATCCTACTCTATTACGATCTGCCCGACGCATCTATCGTAATTTTTGCGTTCTTCATCCCAGACAAACACGCCGTCCTTTTGGGATTGCGATTCATAGAAATACCCATCGGGGTCAGCTTATTTTTAATAACCATCCCATTTTACTTCCTGGTGAATGTTTTGTTCCCCTTAAACAGTTAGAAAGTGAACAGCGCTATTAAATCAATGCTAACTAAATCTGGGTTGAATGTTTAAGCCATATTCTATATGTCCTAATCTCACTTGATGTGAATGAACATTTAGAAAATGTGTCTTGATTACTTAATTTTAAATGGTTTTTGCCCTTAAAGAAATAACATCTATTTCATTAACTTTTGCCAATTGTTGATCATTGGTAACCAGAATACTTTGAGTTTCCCATGCACTAGCAACAATAATTCCATCAGGAATTTTTAAATTATATTTTTTTCTGAGTTGAATAGTTTTTTCTGTAATATTGATACTTAAGGAAATCTCTGATAAAGTTTTCAGGCTTGCTTGGATGAGCTTGGTTTCTTCTTGAGATAAGGACTTAAAGGAAAGTAATTCTATTTTTGTAATAACAGAATAGCCTAACTCACCATCTGGAATAGGATCAAACAGTTGGTCATTGAATAATGAGATAAAAATATTAGTGTCAATCAGATAATCTAGTTTCATCCCATTCCCCTCTTATCTTTTTTTGCCATGCGACGGGGTTAATTTTTTGAAAGGCTGTTATTTTTCCCGCCAGTTTATTTAGCTCAGTATGGGAGGTTTTCGATTGAGAGTTAATAATAATAGCAATTTGATATTGTCCTGCTTCAATGTCATCAGGAACTTGTAAGCTTAATAAGTGATCTTCGGTGATATTGACTTGAGTTTCTATAATTCTCATAGTATTTAGGAAAAAGACAATAGAGACTTTTAGTTAAGTTAACATTTCCTCTCTCAAGTTAGATGGGGTTAATGTTCCTTTTGACATCTCCACGGTTTAAAAACGCATGGATCCCAAACATTAAGCTCCGACGGTCTGAAGACGCGTCTGCGCTTGTTTACGATCTCATTCAGACAAATGAGTCAGATCGTTTAGGGACTGTCAATAATCCCTTACCGGACTTGGATAGATCAATCTACCTGTGCCGTTACTTTTTGACTTAAACCGCACGGGTTTTTCACCGTGGAAGGCATTCCAATCATAACAGATAACTGAGGGATAAATCCATCTACCGCTCGACTGCCACGCCTGCCTTGGAAGTGGCTATTTCTCGCTCGTTATTTTTGGTATCCTACCTTAATTTAGGGTGATAGTGAATAGTTAATAGTTGTTCTCTAAATCTCTCCCCACCCTGAATCACTACTAATTACGATTAATGATCAAAATATTCCATTGTCCTAATTGACTATTTTGAAAGGCAATTTGCTGACCATCTCCACTAATAGTCGGATTTCTCACTGTTCCTCTAACATTCGCCGTTAATAACTCCGAGCGCTGACGTTGGCGATCATAGACCAAAATATCACTCTTACCCCGTTCTGTAGAAACATAAGCAATATAGCGCCCATCCTCGCTGAGAGACGGTTGATCTTGACTAGAATCCCGACGATTCAAGTTAGGTAAGCTGACTAAGGTTCTTTGTTGTAAATCAAAGAGAAAAATATTACGATGACCATAACGGTCAGAAGCAAAGGCCAAATAACGACCGTCCCCACTATAAGTGGGATATTCCTCAGCAAATCGACTATTTAAGCCCCCTGTGGGAATTTCAGGGGTAATAAGTAAGGGATGGTTACACCCTGATAACAGTAGCAGTAACCCCCAAAAATAATAACTACGTTTTAGCAAATCTGAAATCTTTCTATAGTTATTTAGCATAAGCAAAAAAGCTTTTAGGATGAAAAGGAATCAATCCTAGAGACGGGACTTTTATTGTTAAGAAATCATCATAAACCCCTTAAAGAAATCTTAACTCTTTTGACCGTCGTTTCACATAGGATGTCGCTTTTATCAGTCCATTTAAGGAGTAACTATTCATGGCAAAGTTTACCGTTGGGATTAATGGATTTGGCCGTATTGGCCGGTTAGTCTTTCGTGCGGGAATTAATAACCCCGATTTTGAATTTTTAGGGATTAATGATCTCGTTCCTCCTGCTAATATTGCTTATCTTCTCAAGTATGATTCTACTCACGGGCGCTTCAACGGCACAGTAGAAGCTAAAGAGGATGGAATTGTGGTTAATGGGAAATTCATTCCCTGTTACTCCATCAGAAATCCCGAAGAACTTCCTTGGGGTAAAACAGGTGTGGATCATGTGATTGAGTCAACTGGCTTATTTACTAAGTATGACGGCGCTTCTAAACATCTTAGCGCAGGCGCTAAACGAGTGTTAATTTCTGCCCCCACCAAAGATCCTGAGAAAATTCGCACCTTTGTTGTTGGGGTAAACCATCATGAATATGATCCCACCAAAGATGCCATTGTCTCCAATGCTAGTTGTACCACCAATTGCCTTGCACCTGTGGCTAAAGTCATTAATGATAACTTTGGGTTAGCAGAAGGGTTAATGACTACTATTCACGCTATGACAGCGACTCAGCCCACAGTAGATGGTCCTTCTAAAAAAGACTTACGAGGGGGACGGGGAGCAGCCCAAAATATTATCCCTGCTTCGACTGGGGCAGCGAAAGCAGTTACTTTAGTAATTCCTGAATTAAAAGGTAAATTAACAGGTATGGCTTTCCGTGTTCCTACACCTGATGTATCGGCGGTTGACTTGACCTTTAAAACAGAAAAAGCCACCAGTTACGCTGAAATCTGTGAAGCAATGAAAGCTGCTTCCGACGGTCCAATGAAAGGCATTCTCGGTTATACGGACGAAGATGTGGTATCTTGTGATTTCACCACTGATCCCCATTCCAGTATCTTTGATTCTAAAGCAGGAATGGAGTTAAATTCCAACTTCTTTAAGATTGTTTCTTGGTATGACAACGAGTGGGGCTATTCCAATCGGATGTTAGATTTAATGAAAGAAATGGCTGCTAAAGAAGAAGCGATGGCCGCAACTGTTTAACGTTGATTGGTAGGGTGGGCTTTGCCCACCTTAGTGGATTGTTTCACCTAAGATGAGTTAATAGAAATTGCTGTTGTTGGGCTTTAGCCCTACGATAAGTCCTAAAGAGCTTACTAAAAGCCCATTCTAATGCACAAAATTAGGTGAAACAGGATGAAGTAAATGATGAATAATGAATTAGTGATCGTGTAAAATAGAAGCACTAATTGTTACTATTTTTTGACAATGCCTGCCAAAGATCGTTATCATATATGTGTTAGAAATGCACTGATCAAAGACGGATGGATCATTACCCATGATCCATTACACTTACGATGGGGTAAAAAAGATATGTATGTCGATTTAGGGGCAGAACAATTATTTTCAGCCGAAAAAGAAGGTCAATATATTGCAGTTGAAATTAAAACCTTTAGCAGTCTCTCAGAAATAGCAGATCTTCAGCAAGCAATTGGTCAATATTGTCTTTATCTGTCTGTTCTTCAGAGAATTGAACAAAACCGTCAGCTTTATTTAGCGATTCAGGATCAAACATTTACTAATATTTTTGAAGAACCAATTGGTCAAATTATTTTAGAAGATTATCCCCTATCACTGATCATCTTTAATGTCAAACAGGAGTGTATTATTGAATGGATTCCCTCACACATGACCGAAAGCTAATATGTCAGGTAATATTAGAAC
>JBFRWQ010000420.1:0-11940 GCA_051439665.1 Microcystaceae cyanobacterium
GTGTTAAATCCCTACAATAAATATACATCCCGTAGGGACATAACACCGTTATGTCCAATAATGTTATGTTGATTCACACAGAATTTCATCAAGGAATAAGAAGACAAGTGATCGCTTTTTTAAATCCTCTGCTATGAACCCAATATCTAGAGGATTTAACAGTGTTAAATCCCTACAATTCATATACACCCCGTAGGGACATAACACCGTTATGTCCAATAATGTTATGATTCCCCACACAGAATTTCATCAAGGAATAAAAAGAAGGAGAAAATTGTTATTTGAACAGTTTAATAGCTTGGTCAGCTAACCATAAAGCTGTTTTAAAAGATAAGTTATTTCTTGATTTTGCTGCTTTTCCTATCCATTTCCTTGGATTTTCTATTGAAATCCCTGAAATTGATTCGACTGTTTTGACTTTTGTTTTCTGCCGATATGGATTACTGATTAGGGATGAATCTAGATGATTTTCTAAGGCTGCTGAAGCTACACTATAAGCTACGCCAAACGTAATATTAATAAAGCCAATTATGGCTGTTGCTAAGTCAATATTGTAATCTTTACCAGCAATTTTTATTACTGTTCCAGGTAAAAAGCTCTCTCCTGCATAAGAAACTGGATCTTTTTCAGTAATATAATGAACAACTGTCAAGTTGTATCCACCACGAATAATAAAATCATTTACATTTTGAGAGCCAATACCAGGTGTATTAAAGGTAACAACTTTGCCAACCTTATCCGTCCATTCTGTTGCTGTTAATTGTGCCAACGCTCCACCTAAGCTATGACCAATTACATCAGGTTTTATTCCTTTGTCCCTTTCAGCTTTCACTAACCAATCTCGAATTTCAATTTTTTTGTGATCAAATTGTTTTCGTCCAATTCCTTGAGGATTTAGATCATCTGCAACATCTAACAAATCATTTGTCCCCCGAAAAACTAAAACGGGAGGTTTTCCTGTTTTTGAGTATAGTCCAAGAGCATAAAGACCTGTTGAATAATCTTTGATAACTTGATCAATATAGTAATCAAAATTTTGAACTCTGTGCATATCATCATAAACATATTCTTTGGCTAAAATTTCATAATTATACCAAGAAGGATGCTCTCCATCTTTTACGAACTCTGTTTCTCCTGTAAGTTTATTTTTAGCTGTTCTTTGTCCATTTTCTTCTATCCATTTAGTAATTCCATCTGGATCATCCCATTCACCACCAGTATCGCCACCACTACCATTGTCATTATCCCCCGGTGGATTCGGATTCGGCGTTGAAGGAGGATATAATAAAGAGCCATCAGATTTATAGGCAGTTGCATAACCCTTCCAGAGAATGTAACCATTGGCAAAGTTTTGGCGGACGACACCATTACTGTTATGTTCTGCACTCGTGGGCGCACCCAAAGGACCATTTAAACCACCCGTTCTGTTGACATAAGAAAAACGAATTCCTCCCCAAAGTGGATAAATACCATGTTGACTTTTAACCACTGAAACCGTCCCTAAAGTAGAGTGTTTAAAGTATTGATATTTTGCACCACTCCAATGAGAAATCACGTTAGAGGTAACAGTTCCTAACTTATAAGCTTGCCAAACTGCATAGAAATCTGCGGGGACAAAATAACCATTAAATGTTCCACCATTGAATGAACCATCAGGACGATAACTTTTGGCACTTCCATCCCAGAGAACATATCCATTAGCAAAATCTTGACGAACCACCCCATTACCGATACCTTTTTCTGCACTCTTCGGCGCACCTAACCAACCATTTAAACCCCCTTCTTTGAGGTAATGTTGACGAATTCCACCCCACAGTGGATAAACTCCTTCTTTGCTACGAACCACTGAAACTGTTCCCAATGTCGGGTGTTTAAAATATTGATATTGTGAACCCGTTGCTGTGTGATATTGAAGGGCAGAACTGACGGTTCCTAATTGATACTTTTGCCAAACATCATAAATGTCTTTTGCGACAAAATAGCCATTGTAATAACCGCCTCCTGATGAACCATTATGACGATAACTTTTGGCACTTCCATCCCAGAGAATATAACCATTAGCAAAGTCTTGACGAACCACTCCATTACCGATACCTTTTTCCGCACTTCTTGGCGCACCTAACCAACCAAATAAACCCCCTTCTTTGAGATATTGTTGACGAATACCACCCCATAAAGGATAAGTCCCTTGGTCACTGCGTACCACTGAAACAGTTCCTAATGTTGGGTGATTAAAATATTGATATTTTGCCCAACCATAATGATCAATTACATTAGAGGTTGGTGTTCCTAACTGATAGTTTTTCCACACATTATAGATATCATTAGGTAAGAAATAACCATTAACATGACTTACATCTTTGATCACTAAATCAAAATAAGCATTTCCTCCTCCTTCATACATCTGAGCATGAAGGTCAAATGTTCCTGATTCTGGTGCGGTAAAAGTAAATTTCTTGCTACCAAAAGCATCTACCATCCAGTTACCATTTAAAGCATCATCTGTAATATTAAAAGCACTCCCATTGAGTTTATGCGCCCAAATTCGATAACCATCATCAGAACGTAACCATAACTCATAAGTATGTCCTGCGGTAAAGTTAATCCGAGTATAGGCATCCATGACAAAATTATCAGCCGTTACTTGAGAAGCAGGAGAACCGTTACCCCAATTTTGAGCATTCATCCCCCATTGTCCATCACTACGGCGACTATTACCTAAATTAACTGTCCCAATGCGATCGCCACTATCAAAGACAGGGGCTTTTTGTTGATCATCCCATTGATAGGTATAAAAAGAAGCTTTCCATTGATTAACAATTTTGTTGGGATCGCCAAAATTATTGTAGGGTTGGTAAGGCGTTATATCAAAGTTAAAATGAGCTAATCCACCATTTTCTCGGTACTCTACTTGAATAGGATAATAGCCACCTTCAGATCGAAAATAATTGGTAAAACTGCCTAATGTGCTGTATTTATTAATCACCCATTGATTGCCAATTTTTAAGCGAATCCCATCATCAGCAGTGGTTTTTATCTGATATAATCCGGGGGCTAAATAGCGATCGCTTGTATAACGAACCGAGAAATTATCCACATTAACATCATTATTGGGTGAACCTGAACCCCAATTTTGAGTAATACTATTACCTGCTTCAACTTCTTCGACATAAACAGGATCACCACTTAAATCAGTGTTATTAAAATACTCTGCTTTCCAAGGTGTTAGCGCTTCAATATCAACATCAATATGAGCAGAAAGTCCTGTATCTCTGTATTCAACAACAATGGGATAAACTTGTCCTGTTGATTGAAACGTTCCTGAGAAATGACCAAGGGTATTCCATTTATCAATTATTAATTGATTGTCAACTGTTACCTTGATACCATCATCTGAACTGGTTTTAATATTATAAAATCCTGGTTCAAAATAACGATAGCTGGTATATCGGGCTGAGAAATCTTGAGGTACACCAGAGGGTGAAGCGTGTCCCAAACTATAAGACACATCATCGATTAAATCAATGGAAATAGGATTACCTTCTAGGTTGTTGTTATCGTAGTATTCTGCTTTCCACAGTCCATCCGCTTCATAGACTTTAATATTAGCAATAAAACTTTCCGCAGTCGGATTAGCAACATCATGATCATTAATAAATAGTAAATAATTCATCTCCCCTGTATCATAATGACCAACAGGAATTGTATAATGTTTCCATTGTCCTGCTGAGTCAGCATAATTAAAGAAATCATAATTTGTAAAGCCGCCTACTTGTGTTCCATAAAGATTAAACCATTTCTGAGCATCACCAGAATCATTATTCAAATTATTATCAAAACCAATAGCTAAACCCTCACCAATCGCTGTATTGAGAACATCAAACTCTAAGACAGTATTCGGGGTGATCGTATAAGGAAAATCAATGGCTTTCCAAGTATTCCCTTTTAGATGTAGGGTTGTTCCTTGGTTTTCAACAGCAGCAATGATAGGATCTTTATCTTGATTTTGATTAATTCCATAGGATTTTAACTCATAATCATTCAAATTCAAAGAAGCAACTGCACCATGAGCAATACCTTCGGGAACTTCAGTTAAATTAAAGTGCAAAAATGACTCTGCTTGTTGCTCATAATACTGTACATAAAAGTCATATTCTCCTGATTCATGAACATTAAAATAATACTCACCTATATCTTCAGTTTGCCATGAGGGAACAATATTAATAATTTCTCCATTGGTAACCTTTCTCAAGAAATAACGACTTGCATCATCAGCTTGAGTAGTAATTTGATAGATTTTATCTTCCTCTAAATTAATTCTCGTCCATGCTTGTAAGGCAAAATAGTCTTGTTGAATATTAGCCGCAGGACTCCCTTCACCAAAGGAAGCATTAAAACGGATTACATCATCATCAGGAATCACATCAGATTCTTGATAAATTTTCACCGTATAAGTTCCTAAATTATCCGAATATCCACTATCTTGAACATAGAAATCAATTGCTTTACCTTGACCTATTACATCATAAGTATAGATATGCGCAGGGTTATATTCACCCCAAATATCATCATTATTTAATCCTAAATTATGGGAGTATAAACCAAAGTCATAGTTTCTGAAAGTTGTATCTATATCTCCCGTTGTTGTTTGCCAATCATCACGACTGACAAAACGTGCATCAACAGACCATCCTGAAATGCGATCATCAGGTGTCCATATCCCTGATACTTCAATTTTATAATGCTTTCCTTCCTCTAAAATAGAAGAATAAACTTTATTCGTACTTCCATTTGTTCTAGCATCAACCGTCAAAGTTTCAAAGGGGTTATCTTCATAAGTAAACCCATTTTGAGAACCTAAATTCATCACTGCATCAGGTTCGCTGAAATCATAGCTATAAAATATATTGTCAGCATTCCGATTAATAAAACTGACATTCCATTGGTTAGAGTTAATCGGAGTATCATCAAAGTCCCAATAACCAATTAAGTTATCCTCGTTACCTGTTAATTCTTGATTCATACTCGCTTGAATTTCTGCTTGAGTTTTGGCTACATTCCAAACTCGTACCTCATCAATTTGCCCTCGTAAGTAATCATTTTGGGCATCCACTGAATAGCCAATATTAATATGACTTTGCCAATCAAAATTAGACTCAGTTTTAGTTCCCTCAGCAACTAATTCACCATCAATATAAAGCTTTTGACCTCCCACAGAAGACCCGAAAACATGAGCGACATGATACCATTTATTATCAGCTAAATTTAAGCCATTACTAGAGATAATTTCATTATTCCAAAGACGAGCTTTGATATTACCATTTTCTAGATAAATATGGCGATCATGCCCCCCTCTTGTGGTTACATTATCAGTAAGAGAAAATAATCCGCTATTTCCATCAATAGTCTTGAATAAAAATTCGTGAGTGACTTCGGTTTCAGGTTCATCTAAGAAGTAACTCAAAGAATCATCTTTGCCATCTAAAGTTAGACTACCACCAAGAGGAAAGCTAATCGTAGATAAAGCTGGCTCTGTTTCTGTTTCTTTGATTAACTTTCTTAACCAAATATCTTCTTCCCCTAGATTATCACCATACAAACTACCTTCTGTAAACCCTGTTAGATAAATATTATCATTGCTATCAATTGCTAAATTATCCCCACGATCATAACTAGAAGAACCAAACTGCTTTAACCATTGTTGATGACCATTATTATTATACTTGGCTATCCAAGCGTCATAATCTCCGACATTTTCTCCTTCTAAGTCTCCTTTAGTTAGTCCTGTCAAGTAAAGATTATTAGAACTATCAATTGCTATTCCATAGGAATAATCATAATTATCTGTTCCAAATTGCTGTTTCCAGATTTGATTACCTTCCTGGTCAAATTTGACTAAATAAGCATCTCTTTCTCCCAAATTATTACTACCTAAATTACCTCCTGTTGCACCTGTGACATAAAGATTATTATTACTATCTACTGTAACTGCATAGGCATAATCATCATCAGTTGTACCAAATTGCTCAAGCCATTGTTGGTTTCCATTCTGATCATATTTACTTATCCAACCATCTCTCTGACCATTATTTACTCCTCCTAAATCACCACTGGTTGCCCCTACAATATAGATATTACCTAAATTGTCAAACGTAACGTCTTGAGCATAATCATAATTAGCAGTACCAATTTGCTTTAACCATTGTTGATTACCATCACTGTCATATTTCCCAATCCATCCGTCTCTTTCTCCACCATTTGTTCCTCCTAGATTTCCTTCTGTTGCTCCTGTCACATATAAATTATTATTAGCGTCTATCGCTAAAGAATAGGCATAATCAGCTTCAGATTTTCCCAATTGTTGTAACCATTGTTGATTACCATCACTAGCATATTTAGCTATCCAAGCATCATAATCGCCTAGATTATTAGTTCCCAAATTTCCTTTAGTAGAACCCACAAAATAAATGTTATCCTCTGTATCAACAGCTAAAACATAGGAATCATCATAACTAGAACTTCCTAATTGTTGTAGCCACTGTTGATTGCCACTTACATCATATTTTGCCATCCAAATATCTCGTCTTCCCTTGTTACTACTACCTAAATTACCTTCTGTTGAACCTGTTAGATAAATATTACCTTGACTGTCAGTTACAATATCATTAGAGCGATCAACTCCAACTGTACCTATTTGTTTAGACCACGGTTGTTCATTTTGTCCATATTCTCCAATAATCAGGTCTTGTGTCGTGGTTGCTTGAATCTCTGTAAATCCGATTAAATCAGGATAAGTTGCTTGAAATTGAGAATTAAAACCGATATCAAAGGCCGTTTGTTCAATAAGAGAAGCATTGTCTTCTAAAGAATCAATTTCTTCTAAATTTGCTCCTTGTTGTTTCATCGTACTAAAAGAAGCCAGATGATATCCATCATTGAATAACGATAGATTAGACGTTAATTCAGTAGAAAAGGCAGAATTTTCGTGATGATCGAGATAGTTATTCATGGGTTCTCTCTAGCATTTGTGTGAGTTTTTGTCGGTCATTTAAGGCTGTACGCAGAAGACTGTGATTTAAGCATCTAAATTGGATTAGGGAGACAGGCAGGAGGCAGGAGAGGTTTCCTAATACCCAGTTTAAATGCGTCTTAGCTTATCTACCCAATCTTTAAGAAATGGGTTATATTCGATATTCTATTTTCGCCTCAATCCCTCTCAGCATTGTTAATTCCCTTATTATCTTCTTTTATGTGACCTTGACTCTACTATATATTGAATAGTTAGATATTGCATTTCCCTGAACACCCGCCTTGAAATTAATTTCAAGGCCAATAAGTAGCGCTCAATTTCTTGAACTAGAATCTAGGGGATTAGTCTTTAAGTTATCTTTAGATAACGATGGATATTAGCTCTGTCAATTTATTGCAGGGCAGTGAGTATGGAATACCTGTCAGCGTAAAGGATAAATCTTACAAAAGATAAGGTGGGCAAAGCCCACCCTACAGTTGTTTTCTTCAGTATCTGTCTAACGAATATATTCTTTAAGAATACTATTACGATTAGGATGACGTAATTTCCGTAGCGCTTTGGCTTCAATTTGACGAATTCGCTCACGAGTGACGTTAAAAATTTGACCAATTTCTTCTAACGTCTTCATCCGTCCATCATCGAGTCCATAACGTAATCGCAACACATCCCGTTCCCGTGGACTAAGAGTATCAAGGACATTCTCTAAATCTTCCCTTAATAAATTCTTAGAAACTTCATCTTCAGGGGTTTCACCATCCGCTTCAATAAAATCCCCCAACCGGGAATCTTCTTCCTTACCGATGGGGGTTTCTAAAGATATGGGTAGTTGGGCAGATTTGGCAATAAACCGTAGCTTCTCAATAGTCATCTCCATATAAGTGGCGATTTCTTCTTCGGTTGGTTTACGACGCATCCGTTGGGAAAGAATTTTTGTGGTCTTCTTGATGCGAGAAATCGTTTCATACAGATGGACGGGGAGACGAATGGTACGGGATTGATCTGCGATCGCTCTGGTTATGGCTTGACGAATCCACCAGGTGGCGTAGGTAGAGAATTTATAGCCTTTTTCATGATCAAATTTCTCAGCCGCTCGAATTAACCCTAACGAGCCTTCTTGTATCAAATCTTGGAAGGACAGTCCCCGATTCATATATTTCTTAGCGATGGATACCACTAATCTTAAGTTAGATTGTACCATCTTATCCTTTGCTCTGCGGCCTAAATGGAGGCGACGTTGAAAAGGTTTTAACTCCATATTTACTGTTTCTGCCCATTCTTTATCTGTGGGAAAACGTCCATTATGTTCTTTCCACTTTTCATAAATGCGCTCTAAATCCAATAAATCAGCAATTTGGCGAGCTAATTCAATCTCTTCTTCCGCTCGCAAGAGGCGGATACGGCCAATTTCTTGTAAATAAACCCGAATCGAATCTTCGGTGTACGGCTTTTTCTTGGGGTCACGGCGGCGAGTGGCAGTGATTTTGTAGGTTTTAGGATCGCTTGCTTCTTCAGTGGATGGTTCCAGAGAATCGGTTGGTGAAAAATTGAGATCATCCATCTCTAATGGTTCATCCATTGGCGGCTTAGTGGTAATAATAGGTGCCTGCGTCATGCCGTTTTCCTCTTGCTCCTTGCTGTGCAAAACTAGATGTGATTCGGTGTGTGTGATGGTCTTTCATCAGGGGGGGGATCGTTATCTGATCTAATCTTAGCGATTAAAGCTCAGGTGGATCACTTTTAAAATGAAATTGATGGTCGTGTTGTCAATTTCTCCCTGGGTAGGAATTTGATCAAAAAGACCTATCCGATTGTAGCTTCGATGACAAAAAAATGGGGATCATTTTTCTGGGAATTGTCTATTAAATTGGGCAATTGATCAATCCCATTAATTTACTTACAGTATAAGTTCCTATACAAAGTACAAATGCTCGATGTTTAACCTAGTCATTTCTACCCTTGATTCTGTTGTACAGGAATCCTAGCCCAAATAGCCGTGATTTCTATCACTTTAGCGGTAATTATTCTTCAATTCGCACTCGTCGAGTCACGAGGCGGAGTCCATCGGGCTGGATTAAAATAGCAGATAACCAGTAGTTATCGGGGCTATCAGGAGAAGTGGCTCGTTTAAATAGGCCGCCCGCTTGTAAAAGCTGTAAGTCAAAACTGTGAGGGGTTACATAGCGCTCTGGCTCTGCCATTTCTTCGATCACTGTTCCTGCCAGCAAGTTATCATCTAGAGGGCTAGTCAGAATAACATCAAAATCAAAGGATTCCCCCACCTTCACTGTCTCAGGAATCTTGACTTTTACGGGAGGCGGTTGGACTCCCGATGTAACCTCGCTGCTTTCTTGCAGGATTTCTTGGCGAATCAACTTGCCGTCCTTATAGAATTGACGGGATCTCAAACTTGCCTCTATTGTCATCTCTCGACTCTCATATTCTCCCATTCCCTGAATATCTGTAATGGTTTCTACCACCCATTGATCTGCTTCTTTTGTCCATGATTGCAGTCGGGTTTTATATTGCAAATTGGGATAAGACTCCCACAATTGACTTAATGCTTCCTTGAGAGTGTCGTAGGTTAAGCCGTCGGAAGTGGTAAAATCAGGACTGTAGAATTGAAGTACTTGTTCTAAATCCTTTTCATTAGCGGCGGCTTCAATTTCCTGAATTATGCTGTTTAATTCAGTCGGTACATCCTTGGGGCTGGCTGCTCTAAGATGGGGCGATAGGCTTAGAGAAAGGCCAATTCCTACAGCGAAAGACACCAAATAGTGTTTTAAGGTCATTGGAGTTGTACGGTTACAGTTTACGTTGCCAAGTCTTGTGTCAAATTGACTTAGTTCCTATTCTAACTTGAGTTTGGTCTTCCAAGTTTAAATAACTTAATATTTCACTCTATCTAAAATCTTCAAGGCATCTTGAAATGCTTAAATCACATAAAAGTTATCTGATTGATAGATAACAGTGACAACCTATAATAGGTCAGAATTCTACTGTCAACCTAACCTATGGCCGAATTTAGCTATCTGTTTAGCCTGTTTATCAGCTTAATTATCACTTCTCTTCCCTTCCTTCTGGTGGGAATCTTCCTCTCTAGTTTCCTCTGTGTCTTTATTGATGATGGTTGGTTATCTGCCAAACTTCCGCACAATCGCCTACTAGGGGCAATTTTAGGCAGTAGTTTAGGTCTAATCATTCCTGTTAGTCAATATGGTCATATTCCGTTCACAAGGCGCTTACTATTAAAAGGTGTTTCTCTGCCGATTGCGATTAGCTTCTTAGTTGCTGCTCCTACCCTGAATCCTTGGGTAATTGGACTCACATGGTCCTTATTCCCCCATCAACCCAGTTTACTTTTTTTAAGGGTTATTATTGCCTGGTTAGGAGGGCTTTTGATCGGTATTATCTTTAGTTTCTATCCTCAATTATCTCCTTTATCCTCCCTTCCCCCCTACGCTTCTCCCTTATTAAAAACGGGTAGTTTTCTCAAACCCTCAGACAGTCCCCAACCCATTCCCTATGAGGAAGGTTTAGTTTATCAATCAGTGGTTACTCCCTCGATGATGTCTTCCTCTAGCAGAAAGATACAGCTTTGGTGGGAAAATAGTTGGCGAGAATTCATAGAATTAGGTAGTCTTTTAGTTTATGGTTGTGCGATCGCTGCTCTGGTACAATTTTATTTTAATCCCGAAGCTTGGGTCAATGTGCAACAATCATCGGATATTCAGCTACTGAGAGTGTTTGGTTTAAGTTTTGGTCTGTCAACAGGATCATTAATGGGAACGGCTGTCATTCGTAACTTTTCACACCAGCTTCTCTCTGGCTCACTCTTAGGCTTTCTGTTGTTTAGTTCTTTGATTGACCTAAAGGGGATCATCTTAATGATAGGGACTTTACGACTTAAACCTATCTTAATTATTTTATTGCTTATATCACAAGTTTTCTTTTTAATCACACTCTTGTTGAATTTCTTAATAAGCGATCTACTGTAAAATGCCCTAATCATTATTCATTTTATTTGTAAACTTTTATGTCATTTCCTGCTTTTTAACCAAAGGAATGTTATATTAATAATTGAAGCAAGTGAAGCTTCCCTGACAGATTAACTGGTAAGGTTAGACAAAACACACAAAAGGAGAGAATCCTGTTTAGGTTCCTATCTGTCTCGTTAACTCGCAATAGCAGCAGTCACCTTCGATACTCATATTTCCTAAGTTAGTTGCTCAAGGGAGAAAAGTCGCTGAATCACCCTATCACCGATTACTCCAGACAGGCTCGCTCAATAAGGGGAAATCACTGAGAAGTCAGGCTCGGACTGCTGCTATTGTTATTAATAGCCCTAAGTCTTATAAACTTTTACCACAAATATATTCATTTAACATCAACTCTATCTAGTTGTTATGCATTAGCTTAGGACTTCTGCTTAATTCTCCCATTAAGGAAATTAATGCTAAGATTAGCAATAAAAAAACTATGAAAATTAATGTTATTTTAGAACCCAGTGATGAAGGGGGTTACACTGTTTATGTCCCTTCTCTCCCCGGTTGTATTAGCGAGGGGGATGATATAGATGAAGCCTTAAAAAATATCCAAGAAGCCATTGAATTGTATCTTGAATTAGATCATATACCTAAAAAAGAAGGTTCTCTGGTTAAAGAACTAATATATTGTAGTCATAGCGCATGAGGAATTTCTTGCTCTAATTCATCGATGGTGACTTCTTTTGACATTTCTGTGAAATAATTTTTTGTAGTAAGGTGAAGTTGTTCAAGGTTGATTAAAATGGAGATAGTAAAAATTGCGATCGCCTATCAGTCGCCTCGCTCCAATTCAAAATTATTAATTACTCGAAGATATAACAAGGCTTTTCTAGCAATTATTAATAATAGGCTTATGAATCCTAAATT
>JBFRWQ010000421.1:0-3278 GCA_051439665.1 Microcystaceae cyanobacterium
GAGTTGGATAGTGACATAACCTTGGCTTTGTCCTTCAGAAAAATAAATCTCACTTTGATAGGAATGTAAATAGTAATCTGTCCCATCTGTAGCTGTGCCACCGATGACATTTATCTGAACTTCTGACCGTAAACTTAAGTCTCCTGTGCGGGTAATTTCTGCAACTAAGACATCATATCCTTCTTGCTCATTTATTTGATAGACAGGTTGGCTAAAGGTAACGGTAGGAGGTGTGTCAGGTTGGGGAGATGAATCATTATTAAGGATGTCAACGAAGGTTTTATTTTGTGTCCCGACGACATAATTATCATCCCCCTCTCCACGGATAATTTCTAATTCAATGGTTTCTAAGTCTTCGACATAATCATCATGATTAAGGGTAAGTTTGACATATTGTTTACTTTGTCCTTGGGAAAAATGAACGGTATCATTATAAAGCAGATAATCTTCATAATCATGTCCTTGAGTGGCTGTTCCCCCCACTGCTTTAACTTGAACACGAGAACTTAAACTTAAATCTCCCGTCCGAATAATTTCTGCTACCCATGTGAACCCTTCATCTTCATTCACTTGACGGGAAAGTTGACTAAATTCTACGGTAGGAGAACTATCAAGAATCTCAACGGTAGTGGTATGTTGATTTCCTAAGACATAATTGCTGACATTTTCATCACTGAGAATGGCTAATTTAATCGTTTCTATGTCTTCAATGTCTCGGTCATTGTTAAGTTTGATTTCGAGATATTGTCGGCTTTGTCCTTTAGCAAAATGAACCGTATCATCATAGATAAGATAGTCTCCACTATACCCTTGAGTCGCTGTTCCACCAATTAGTTGAATTTGTACGTCAGATTCTACTCTGACATTTCCCGTGCGAAGAAGTTCAACCACAAAGGCGTTCCCTTCATCTTCATTAACTTGATAAAATGCTTCACTAAATTCAACAGTTGGATCGTTACCACTATCGGCGACATAAGCAATGTTGCTTACTATTTGTACATCTCTGACATCGCCACCAGTATTGTAACTGCCAATCAGAACAGGCTGATTACTATTAGGGGTTAAAGTATCACTAGAAGCGCTCGCTGGTGGCTCAAATCGAATCTCTGAAGAAGACAGTGCCATAATCTTAAATCCTATGTATGAGAATCTCAAAAACCTCACAAACAATGAGGTCAAAATCTTGTTATTTCTAATCTACCCTAATTTTTTACCTTAGGTAACACTTAATTTTTAGGAGCTACAACCCTTATCCCATCTTGCTTTGGCGGAAAAAGTTAGCAAAAAAGTTAAGGGATTCTCCTAACTTTTACTCTTTTTCTGAAACAATTTATCGTCAAGTAAATTGTTAATCTTTTTTTAATCTAAAACAGGTAAATTAATCCCGACTATCAGGTGAGATATTAACTTTTATTAAAGTGTAACCTTCAATCAAATCACCTCATGCTATTATGTGTGCGTAAAACAATTAGGCATATAGTGCTACACACAAGGCAGCTTTGCTGAAGGCAGGAGGCTCCGAGTAGGCTGTGACTGGGTTTCAATGATCTTTAATGTCCTAACCTTTTTTTGTATGGCTATAGGCAAAATTGTGGATTCCAATCAAATACCTAAAAGACCTGAAGCAGGAACTCGAAAACTGGCTTCTGGTGGTCTAGCTGGCTCAGTCGCTACCGTTGTTGTTTGGTTGATTGAAACCACGACAACAGTGGAAATTCCTACAGAAGTATCAGTGGCAATCGGCACTGTGATCACTTCCCTCTTTTTTTATTTTACTCCTGAAGTATATTACTATAAAGTTATGACCAACTCTAAGGAACAAAAAGATAGAAGCGCTACTCCTAGCTCTATTATTCTCCTGTTTTTCTTAGTCGGTACGCTCCTATTTAGTGTATGGAGTAATAATCAGGCAATGGCACAAACGACTAACTCTTTGGCAGTCGCAACTTATAATGTTGAATCGCCTTTTCCCAATGATTCCCTAGAAGTCACCCTTCCTGAAGTAGTTGCCCGCAACATAAGTCGTCTGGCAGGACCGGATATTTGGGGACTTTCAGAAGTCCCTGACAGAGAGGCCGCAGCAATTTATAGTGATGCAGCAACCTTTCCTAGTTCTGAATTTGACTTTATTTTGGGGACAACAGGGAGAGGGTCTAATGACCTACTAGCCATACTGTATAATACTAATCGTCTAGAATTAGTCGAAGCAGCACAAGAATTAGAAACAGAAGTCGGAGGAAGTCGAGCGCCTTTAGTGGCTCACTTTCGCACTAGAGAGGATGGAACTGAATTCCTAGCTGTTACTAATCACTTTAATCGTGGTAATCGAAACTTGCGTAATCAACAGGCTAGAAGATTGCGTCGGTGGATTGAGGCGCAGTCCTTACCTGTCGTAGCGATGGGGGATTTTAACATGGACTTTAGTGTCGATACTACCATAAGTCGTCCCTCTCGTTGTCGTGGTTCTCTTGAGGAAGGAAATGAAGCGTTTGATATCTTTACCAGTTCCCCAGTGATTAATTGGATTGAACCAACCTGCTTGGCTAATAGGACTTGTCCTGCTGAAGGAACGGGTTGTTTTCTACCTTGCTTTAACAGTATTCTTGACTTTATCTTTGTCGGTGGCAGCAGTGCCAGCAATTGGACGGGGACTTCTGAGATTGCCTTCGGGAATGTTAACAATTTCTGTGAGAACGCTCCTCTGGGAGATAGTGATCATCGTCCTGTGATTGCTACCTTGACTTTCCCTCAAGGTGATCAGCAAAACTTATATATCGTAGGATGGGTTAGGCACAGGGACAGTTTATAGGAAAACCTTATAAATTTTAATTTGTGCCGTAACCCATCGCAGGGTGTTTGTATATTTTAATACACTCTTCACCACAAGATCGGGAGAGCCGAGATGCTCAAAATAACATCATTGGTGGCATTGAACTATTTAGTGAAATAAGTAATACTCAAGTTAATCAACTTAAAGTTAGAGAACTCGAAAAATTAGCTTTCTTAGATAAACTAACTCAAATTTCCAATCGCAATTATCTCGATAATGAATTAAAAACTCGTCTTGCTGAATGGGAGACGCTACAAATTCCTTTTGGGATTCTGTTTATTGATATTGATCACTTTAAACAGTTTAATGATACTTATGGTCATGATGTTGGCTCTTTCGAGACGATGGTGGAGACCGTATAAAATCATACAATTAGCCTGTGATGGGTTACGGCACAAATCAAAAATTATCAACTTTTCCTCTAAGTTATTGCTGTGCCTAACCCATC